>CAJPNA010000014.1 GCA_905371865.1 uncultured Carnobacterium sp. | reverse complement strand
CGTTTGGCCATGCATGGAGGTAATGTCATTAAATTTTACGTGATAACTCATTTATCATCTTCCTTAAACTTCTAAAAGTAAATTATGTTTGTAAAAAAATGTCGCTCTCAATTGGTATTATAGCATAATGAATTTAAAAAAATGAGAGAATAGGAAGTTTAATGATATTAAAATAAGCAGTCAATGACTGCTTATAATTATGGATTGGTATTTATTTAGGAAGGAGTTTTTTTATTTTCTCTCCTGTGCCACATAGGCTTGGATTGCGTCGCAAGCGTATTGGCCCACACCTTTGCCGTATTTATCCAAGTTCGTTCTGAATTCTTCGTTTTGAGCGTAGCCAAATCCGATGCTTGAGAAGACATCGATGGAGCAGTCGAACGCGTAGGCGCACATGTGTTGGTGGAGTTGTTTTGCTAAGTCCACGTTCACAGCGTCTGTTGCTGGAAGGCCTTTTTCGATATTTTCAGCAAACGCGAACCAGATCTTGTTGAAGCCGTCTGCTACGATTTCTTCTTGTCCTTTTTGTTTTGCTTCGGCTTCGTTCATTACTTTTTCACCGTACTTTTCAGTCGCGGCCTGTTTATATTTCTCGTTATCTTTAAAGGTGAAGCCTTTGAATTTTTCTTCTGTTGTCATTGTCATTTTCCTTTCTTTCGACTCAATGGTCTTTTCTAAAGTGTCGATTAATGTTAGAAGACGTTCTTTTTCTTTTTGCATTAAAATCAACTGATGTTTCAAGTGAGGCAAGAGATCTTCCTCTTCTTGTTTCATGAGAGTTTTGATGTCTTTTAGTGAAAATCCTAAATACTTATAGTACAGGATGGTTTGAAGGAGGGACAATTCCTCTTCACTATAGTAGCGGTATCCATTCTCATGTTTTTTGGGCGATAGTAATCCAATTTCGTCATAGTGATGTAAAGTGCGCACCGATACACCACTGATTTCGCTCACTTGTTTGATTAAATACATATTTTCAACTCCTAACAATTTGAAGTATAAGCTATAACGTTACGTAAGGGTCAAGCCCTTTCTCTTTTTTTATTTTCTTACTATACGAAACGAAGAAGATGACACACCGCCGTCGCAAGGAGTACGTCCCGCCTTCCCGGAACAAGCCTCCATCCTCGTCCATTTAGAAGCACCATAAAAATACAATTACGAAAGTTTGCGTTTTTGAAGAATCGGACGGATTCTATAGAAGCAATAGTGGGGGATCGCATTGAATGCGAATAAGAGAGCGTAGGAATTGATTCCGTACGCACTCTTTGAGGCTTCAAAGGTGAGAGACTATAGGCTCGAACCGGTGCCCTATTATCGCTTCTATGAAGAAATCCGTCTGGATTCGAAGGAAACGCAACTGAAGTTGCGTATTTAAATGAGAATACCTTCTAGATGATCCATTTCATGTTGGATGACTTGCGCCGTGAAGTCGCTGAACATTCCCGTATGCTTCTTGCCGCTCGGGTCGGTGTATGCTACTTCAATCATTTGATAGCGCGTCGTCTTCTTCGTTCCGGTATGACTTAGACATCCTTCTTCCGTTTCATAGGGCCCTTGCTTCTTCGTAATCCGTGGGTTCAGCATCACCAAATCCATCGGACCAATCGCAACGATAATAATGTTCTTCTTCACGCCAATCATATTCGCTGCCATCCCCACACAACAATCTCGGTTAGCACGAAGCGTATCTTGCAAGTCGCGGACTACCTGAGCGTCGGCTTTCGGGTCGGCAACACTGGATTTTTGGCTTAAGAAGAGGGGGTCTTTCATAATAGTCTTTTGCATGAGTTTGCTCCTTTATACAGTCATTCTAAAAAAGATTTTTGCGATTTCTTCTGGACTTTCTACGCCACCTTTTTGAATCCAGTGGAAGAAAATCGCGCTATTGCTATAAATAAAAACTTCTGCGGCATAGTCTTCCGGTAGCGGATAGACGGTCTTGATAGTCTCTTTAATCGGACCGATTTGTTTAGATAATTCCAGTAAGAAATTCCGGACTAGATGAGAAGTATAGTTAAACCGGTTGAGCGAGATGGCATGAATAAAGTCGAAATCTTCTTTTAAATACTCAAAGATTTTAACGATGGGTGCAAATGCTTCTTCTTTCGTTTTCGGCTGATCTTTATTCAATAAGAAAATAATGTTTTGTAAAATCTCGTCAATCCGCTGATCAATCATATCAAATTTATCGACATAATGAAGATAGAAGGTTCCGCGGTTGATTCCGGCTTCCTTTGCAATATCGCTCACGCTAATGGCTTCGAAGTCCTTCTGCTTCAAGAGTCTTGTGAGCGCATCTTTTAAATCGCTTTTCGTTGTGGTTTTTCGTTTTTTAGTCGTCATTTTCTAAACTCTTTCTTAAATCAACACATTGTTGAGTATTGTGTATTGTTTTTTCGCTAGGCCTATTATAAAGTATGAATGAAGGATAATCAACACGTTGTTCATTTAACTGTGTTGATAGAAATGAGGGATAGACATGGCTTATATCGAAATGAAGAATAGCTATAAACGGTATCATGTCGGCGATACAGAGATTATTGCGAATAATGATGTGAATTTTGAAATTGAAAAAGGCGAATTAGTAATGATTTTAGGGGCGAGCGGTGCAGGGAAATCCACGGTTCTCAATATTTTAGGAGGCATGGACACCAATGACGAAGGGCAAGTCCTTATTGACGGTGTGAACATTTCGACTTTTGATGAAAAACAACTCACTTACTATCGAAGAGATGATGTTGGTTTTGTCTTCCAATTTTATAATCTAGTGCCGAACTTAACAGCGAAAGAAAATGTGGAACTAGCGGCTGAAATTGTAAAAGACGCTCAAGATGCAGAGGAAGCCTTGAAGGCGGTGGGGCTTGAACACCGCATGAATAATTTCCCGTCGCAATTATCGGGTGGGGAACAACAACGCGTCTCCATTGCGCGTGCGGTTGCAAAAAACCCAAAACTCTTGCTTTGCGACGAACCAACAGGAGCCTTGGATTACAAGACCGGAAAACAAGTGCTTCAAATTTTACAAGATATGTCCAGAAACCAAGGGGCAACGGTCATTATCGTAACGCATAATTCTGCCCTAGCTCCGATTGCCGATCGCGTGATCTATATGCATGATGCACGCGTGAAGAAAATAGAACTCAATCCAAATCCACAAGATATTCAAACACTTGAATATTAGAAGGGGGAGGCCATTGAAAAAGAAAACATTAAATAAGGATATAAGGAACTCGCTTCGCCAGTCGAAGGGGCGCTTCCTTTCTATTATGTTACTCATGATGCTGGGGGCGTTTGCTCTTGTTGGGTTAAAAGTTTCGGGGCCGGATATTGAAGATACCTTGAACAGCTATATGGAAACGGCCAATGCTGCGGATTTATTCGTGGTGGCAGGCTACGGTTTAAGTGATGAGGACCAAGCTGAGATTCAAGAAGAGAACGCCGAAGTGGAGTTTGGCTATTTTGTCGATACGGTGATTAGCGATACACCTAGTGCGATTCGTATGTTCTCACAGACGATCGATATTTCAACATTCGAGTTGGTAAGTGGTACGTTGCCTACAAAATCAAACGAAGTGGCGCTTGCTTCAACAATGGCCGATCAGTATAAGGTTGGCGATACCATTCGATTGAATGAATCCGGAAGTAACACTCTACTGAAAGAACATGAATTGACCATTACGGGGTTTGTGAACTCCAGTGAGCTACTCTCGAAGACGATTAAAGGGGTATCGAGTGCGGGGAGCGGTGACCTTAGTGGGTTTGCCGTAGTGCCAAAAGACGCGTTCGATTCTAAAGTTTATACGATTGCGCGACTTCGTTATCCGGATTTACGTAAATGGAAAACAACAAGCCGTGAGTACTCGGACAAGGTGGTGGAGTTGCAACAAGCGATAGAAGAAAAGTTAGCCGACAATGGAACGACTCGTTTGGACACGTTGAAGACGACGGCCGAAGATAAGATTTCAGAAGGAAAAGAAAAGATCGCCGATGCCAAAACGAAACTCTCAGACGCCGAGAAGAAATTAGCAGACGGCAAGAGCGAAATTGAAAAGAACGAAAAGACGCTCGCAGACGGGCAAAAAGAAGTCC
This sequence comes from uncultured Carnobacterium sp., assembly GCA_905371865.1. GTDB lineage: Bacteria > Bacillota > Bacilli > Lactobacillales > Aerococcaceae > Granulicatella. The sequence continues at coordinate 10,075 of CAJPNA010000014.1, read as the reverse complement.
GCAAGAACGAAGCAACGATTGCATCAGAAGATGCAAAGCTAGACGCGGCGTGGAATCAGTTGGAAGCAAGCCGTGGGCAACTCGAGAGTGCGCGTGTGCAAATCGAACAAGCGGTGGCGACTTTAGCCGAAAAGAAAGAGCAGTTAGAGGATGCCAGTGCCAAACTAAGCCAAGCGGAGGAACAACTTGCTTCGAAAAAAGAGGAACTTACAGGTGGTAAAGAGCAGCTTGAAACCGGTCAAACGCAATTAGCGCAGGCCAAAGCGCAACTGGAAACGGGTAAGGCAGACCTCGAAACTAAAAAGACAGCCTTAGCGCAAGCAAAAGCACTACTAGCCAGCGACCCTGATGCGGCTGCGGTACAAGGAATTACCGAAGAAAGCCTTCAAGCGATGGAGACGACTTTAACGCAGGCAGAAGCCCAGCTCACTCAAACAGAGCAAGCACTGAATGCCAAAGAACAAGTGCTCACTCAAAAAGAACAAGAACTTGCAGCGGGGCAAACGGCGATTTCAAACGCTGAAGTGGAACTCGCAACGAAGAAGCAACAATTGCTCGCAGGGCAAGAAGCGTACCAGCAAGGTTTGGCGAAGTATTACGCTAGCTACAGCCAGTACGTGGATGGCCTCGACCGATACCGCGAAGGAGTGGCGGCCTTTGAAGCGAACGCCGGAAAGTTAGCAGAAGGCAAGGACAAACTAGCAGAAGCTAAGAAAACGTTGGCGGACGGTGAAGCCAAACTCGCGGATGCCAAAACGCAGCTCAAAGAAAGCGAAGAAACCTATAACGAGAAGAAAGAAACAGCCGACAAGGATATCCAGAAGGCTGAATCCGAACTCGAAAAGGCGGAAGTGGACGTTTCAAAACTTACAAAACCGAAATACTCCGTTTATACACGCTCGACGATGCTTGGAAGCGCAGGGTTCTTCAATATGAAGACGACAGCTGAAGGGATTACGTCGGTGGGGAACCTATTCCCGATTGTGCTTTATGCCGTGGCTGCACTTGTGACGGTCACGACGATGACGCGTTTTGTAAACGAAGAACGGATCAACGCTGGGGTGTTGAAGGCACTCGGCTATGAAACCAAAGACGTGATGAAGAAATTTGCCGTGTATGGTTTTACTGCAGGAGTTAGTGGCACGGTCCTTGGAATCTTACTAGGAACGTACGCCTTGCCAAGTGCGTTGGGTGCGACCTTGATGAAGGATACGGTATTGCCAAGTATCCAGTTGAATTTCCATCCACTCATCGCCGTGATTGCGATTCTTTGCTCGCTCATTTGTAGCGTGGTGCCTCCATTATGGATTGGCCGCCGCGAACTTCATGAGCAAGCGGCCGCCCTTCTCTTGCCGAAAGCTCCCATGGCTGGGTCGAAGATTCTTCTTGAGCGCATTCCGTTCATTTGGAATCGTCTCAGCTTCACGCATAAGGTGACGGCGCGGAATATTTTCCGTTACAAACAACGCATGCTCATGACGATTTTCGGGGTGGCTGGGAGCGTGGCGCTTCTCTTTGCAGGGCGTGGAATTCTCGGGTCTCTCGATGGGATTGCCGATCGCCAGTTCAAAGAAATTATTACGTATGATGCGATTGTTTCAAAAGACACGGTGTTAACGGCCTCAGAAGAACAGGCGCTACACAACTATTTAAGTTCTTCAAGTGTCACTTCTTATAGCGACGTTTATAGCGAATCGGTGACGCGTGAAGTGCCAGGTGTGGATGATGAGCAGTCTGTAACGGTGCTTGTTGGCAAAGAAGCCAGCATTTCTCCGTACCTTCATTTGAATGATGCGAAATCGAAGAAAGCCGTGACGCTTCCTGCAGATGGCGTGTTGATTTCCGAGAAATTAGCTAAACTCTTAAACGTGAAATCAGGAGACACCTTTACGCTTCCGAATAAGGACGGTGTGGATGTGACGTTAACGGTCGGTGGTATCGTGGAAATGTACGCTGGGCACTTCATCGTAATGACACCAGAAGTGTACGCCACGGCTTATGGAGCAGTGCCGCAAGACAACGCGATTTTCGTACAGTTTAAAGACAAAGACGCTGCTAGCGTACAAAAGGCAGCCGCGGACTTAATGGCCCTAGGCGGTGTGAAAGCCGTTGTGCAAAATACATCCATGGTGAGTCGTATCGATACGATTGTCTCTTCATTGAGTCGTGTCATGATGATTTTAACGGCTGTATCGATTTTACTAGCAGTTGTTATCCTATATAACTTAACCAACATCAACGTTGCTGAACGAATCCGCGAGCTCTCGACGATTAAGGTGCTTGGGTTTCTGAATAAAGAAGTGACGATGTATATTTACCGCGAAACGATTTTATTATCGGTCATCGGGATGGGTGTCGGGATTTTGTTTGGGCGAGTGCTGCATAGGGTGATTATTGAGACGGTGGCACCGGGGTTTGTCATGTTCAATCCCGCTGTCGGATGGTCTGTATATGTGTTGCCATGTGTGATTGTCATTGTCATCTTGGTTGCACTAGGATATATGGTAAACCATCTCCTCCAACGCATCGATATGCTAGAAGCCCTCAAGTCTGTGGACTAGGGGAAAGAAATAGTGATAAAAGCAAAGAAAAATCCTTACGAATTGATCAATAATAATTGTAAGTCGGGTACCGGCTGTAGCCTCTTGTCTACAGCCTACCGAGCTTCAAACTGACTCTAGGAAATGAATTTCCAGAGTCAGTAATTCACATCGGTTACTAAACCGTACTACAATCATTATTGGATCCGTAGGATTTTATCTTTGCTTCTTTTTGTGCCCCAGACTTGGGCTTTTGCGTTTAGAGCAGGGTTCGCATATACCGTAAGGCAACGAAATACAAACCTCCTTTTTTAGAGAGAGGGGCGAATAGGAAAGAAAAAACGGAGCTGGAGGCTCCGTTTTTTTTAGTCGAACTTAAGTTGTTTTGGTTTTAGGATGGCGGATGCGATTGTGAAGAGGATGGCGCCTATGAAGGTTGGGACAATCCACTCAAGGCCATATGTGGCAAGTGGGAGAGTTCCAATCCAAGTGGCTGCGTCTCCTAGTAGGTTTCCGCCTAGTAATTGTGAAAGGGTGTTGATTCCTTGTACAAGTCCAACGATTCCAGCTCCGACAACCGCTCCAAGATACGTCCAGTCGTATGGGATGTATTGGTTAAACGCCGAGAAGAGAATGAGTGCAATCACGATTGGGAAGATGAAGGTCAACACTGGAACGGCGAGGTTAATGAGTGAATCCACGCCGACAAGCGAGATGATAAATTCTACTGCTACCGTGACAAGAATAATTTTCTTGTATTGTAATTTTCCTTTAGAGACTTCTTCAAAATATTGTCCACAGGTGGTTGTTAGTCCAATCGCAGTTGTGAGGCAGGCGAAGCAGACGGCAAGGCCCATCGCGAGTTGTCCCCATGAACCGAGTAAAGTTTTAACAATGGTTGTTAAAATAGCAGAACGTTGCGCAGTTGAGTCGATAACTGCGCTCATGCTGGCCCCGCTGTAAGCTAGTGTTGAGTATACGACAGCGAGTAGGAAGAAGGCAACGATGCCAACTCCGAACATCATTCTGAATTGCTCTTTTCGATTTAAATAGCCACGACGCGTAATATCTTTCATCACTACTCCGGCTAAGAGAGGCGCTCCGAGCACGTCCATGGTTTGGTATCCTTCTTTAAACCCTTGTGCGAATAGCCCGCTTCCGTCTGTTGTGGCAAATGTTGCATTTGGTTGAAGGACGGCTCCGACAAAGATACAGAAGAGAATAAGTAATAGAATCGGTGTTAAATATTTTCCGATGGCATCCATGACGGAGTTTTCCTTGTACGTAATCCAAAGAACGATTCCGAAGAAGACGAGGGAAGTAATCCATTGTGGTGCGTCAGGAAAATACGATTGTACGAAAATTTCATGCGTTGACGCTCCGGTACGTGGAACGGCAAAAATGGGTCCGATTAAGAGAACGCAGATAGCATTCAAGACGCCTGCAAAAACAGGGTGAATCCGTCGTCCGACCGCTAGTGCGCTTCCGCCAAGAGTGGCCACGACCATTACGGCAACGACGGATAGCAGAGGATCACTGATTAAAAATGCAAGAGTAGCAGTTCCCCAATTTTCTCCTGCAGTCACTCCTAGATAAGGTGGGAAAATTAAATTTCCGGCTCCAAAGAAGATGGCAAACAGAGCAAAACCGATAATGATAATATCTATGAATTTCTTTTTCATGGAACCACTTCCTAACATTAAAAAATAATTAAAAATAGTTTAACATAAACTAAGAACGAATGCACCCGAAAACAAAACCAAACGTTAAATAAAATAGTTTCAATATCGTTCGTTTTTAGGTATAATAAAGCGTGCAAGAAAACCATTTTAAAGGAGCGTAACTCATAAATGCGTAAAGTTTATTTAAACCACGATGGTGGCGTTGATGATTTAGTATCATTATATTTACTATTAAAAATGGAAGATGTGGAATTAGTAGGGGTCGGCGTCATCGAAGCAGACTGCTATTTAGTACCAGCGGTGGAAGCCAGCAAGAAGATTATTCATAAGTTCGGTTCTGAAAAAGTCAAACAATTGAAAGTCGCTTCTTCAGATTCACGCCCTGTGAACCCATTCCCGAAAGAGTGGAGAATGCATGCTTTCACAGTGGACGCACTCCCAATCTTAAACGAACATAAACCAATCACGGTGCAAGATTCACCATTAAAAGCACACGAAGATTTAATCCGTGCCTTAAAAGAATCGGAGGAGAAAGTGGACCTTGTTTTCGTTGGGCCATTAACCGATTTAGCACGTGCGTTAGACCAAGACCCTACTATTGAAGAAAACATCGGTAAACTTTACTGGATGGGTGGAACTTTCCTTGATATGGGGAACGTGGAAGACCCTGAACACGACGGAACTGCGGAGTGGAACGTGTACTGGGATCCATTTGCGGCAAAACGCGTCTGGGAATCCAGTATTCAAATCGAACTCGTGGCGCTTGAAAGTACAAATATGGTGCCATTATCTCTGGATGTCCGCGACCGCTGGGCAAAAGAACGTACCATCGAAGGCGTTGACTTCTTAGGTCAATGTTACGCTATCGTGCCTCCTCTTACTCACTACGTAACGAACTCAACATACTTCCTATGGGACGTGTTAACGACCGCTTCATTCGGGAAAGAAGGCCTTGTGAAACGCTCTGTTGTGAACAGTGACGTGATTGTTGCCGGTGCAAGCCGTGGCCGTACGATCAAAGCCGAAAATGGCCGCCCAGTCGACCTTGTCTACCAGGTCGACCGTGATGCCTTTTTTGACTACATCACCGACTTAGCAAAAAAATAATACAAATAGCATCTGGCGCTCTCGAAAGAGAAGCGCCTTTTTTATGATTAAGTATTATAAATGGCAGAATTTATCTAAAGAAAGGGTTTACAAAAAATTAAGATAGTATTATACTTGGCGTATAGATAAGGTACAAAAAAATGTATTTTCAACGTGGGGGTGTCTGTAATGACTTAATTTTTTATATTAGGCTATTGTACAAAAAAATGTATATTGAACGGAGGAGTTAAGATGTTGAAAAATATTAAGAAGCAAATGTTACTAGCTGCCGCTGCTCTAAGTATTTTTGGGTTAGCAGGTTGTGCAAATAAAGTCGTTCCTCAAAGTTCTGAAACAACGGTTGTATCTGAAACTAAGGATAGAAATCAATCAAAATCCTTAGAAAAAGCTATTGATGCAGTCGCTTTTTCATACGTTAAGAGTCAACTAGCAAATGATAATCCTAAGGCTACACCAGGTGCTCAAATTGTAGTTTTAAAGGATGGAAAGATGATTTTCCAAAAGAGTTATGGAGTAATTCAAGCTTTTGATTTTTCGAAGAATCCGGCTGAAAAAATCGAAAAACCATCACCTGTAACTAATGAAACGCTTTTTGATTTGGCATCAGTTACAAAGATTAGTGCAACAACACAAGTGTTTATGCATTTAGTTTATGAAGGAAAAGTCAAATTAGATGATAAAGTTACACAATATTTACCTGAATTTGGGAAGAATGGTAAAGAAGACGTCACAATTGGTCAACTATTAAGCCATACTTCAGGACTTCCTCAATGGAAGGCTATCTACTTATACTCTAATAATAGACAAGATACATTAAAGTATATTGAAGATCAAAAATTAGAGTTTAAACCTGGCGAGTACAAATATAGTGATTTAGGCTTTATGACACTAGCGTTTGTTGCCGAAAAGATTACAGGAGAAGCATTTGATAAATATGTAGCAAAAACTATTTACGAACCTCTTGGATTGAAAAACACTATGTTTAATCCATTAAAAAATAGAGTAGATAAATCACAAATTGCTGTTACTTCTTATGGAAATCCATTTGAAAAAATGATGATTGATGAAGTTAACTTCCCTAAATTTGGATATGACATGTCAGCGGATAAAGAAGCGTTTGATAAGTTTACTGGTTGGAGAACGTATGAACTTCAAGGTGAAGTAAATGATGGTAATTCATTTATGGCTAATGAAGGGATTGCAGGTCATGCTGGGTTATTCTCTACAGCATCAGACCTTTCAACTTTATACCAAGTTTTATTAGATGGTGGAAAACATGGAGATACAGTTCTCTATGATGAAAAAACAGTTGAACTATTTTTACAAGATGTATTCAAGACAAGTTATGGTGCAATTCAATCGTATGGATATTTAAAGAACTCAGGTTGGATGAAACCTTTATCTGAGGATGCTATTGGCCATAATGGTTTTACTGGAACTTACGTGACGATTTCTCCAAAAAACAAAATCGTTGTAATTGTACTAACAAACAAAATGAATAACGGACAACGCGAAAATGGTAATTATAACAATACGCATGATTTTGCAGGTGCTGTAAACTATGCTGTTCATAATGAGTTTTTGAGTGAATAGAAAAGGAGGAAAATGAATGAAGAGAATTGTAGTTGGTGGGCAGATTGATAAAGAAGAGGTGAAAGCTTTGGTAATCCAATATGGATTACCAGAGTACACCGTTGATGTAAAAAGTGACTTAGACGCTGCGATGGCTATTAAAACAGGTGCGGCAGATTATTATATCGGAGCGTGTAATACAGGTGGCGGTGGAGCTTTGGCAATGGCTCTAGCGCTATTAGGAAGAGATAACTGCGTGACAGTTTCAATGCCGGGGAAAATTATTCCTGAAGAGGAAATCAGAGAAAGTGTTCGTAGTGGCAAGAAGGCTTTTGGATTCACAGCTCAACATAAAAATGATGTGGTTCCAATTATCATGGATGAACTAAATAAAATTTAAAAGAAATTGAGGGGATTAAGATGGATAAAACTTTAGAATTAGTTGTAATCGCTCTGTTGGGAGCTCTTTGTTCGATTCTTGCGAATAAAGGAATCGCAGTATTTAATGATGGATTGAGACCTATCTTACCAGAATATTTAGAGAAAAAGATTGGTAAAAAAGAATTAGCAGCAACGAGTTTTGCTTTGAGTTTTGGTCTAGTTATTGGTTTTGGTATTCCTGTTTCAATTGGCGCTTCAATCATTTTAGTTCATAGTATTTTGTTAATGACTGATATCATTGGTTCTTGGGCGCCTGAAGGTAACGTAGGATTAGTAATTTCAGGTGCTTTAGGTGCTTTATATGGAGTTGGACTTGTTTTAGGACTTCAAGCTATTGTCGATTTATTTAATATGCTACCTGTGAACTTTATGCCAGCTCTATCTTCTGTAGGTAGCCCTATTGTAGTTGGGTTTAGTATTTTCCCTGCAATTGCAATTGCTAGCCAACATGGATTTAAAAAAGCAGCTATTACTTTAGTAGCTACATTATTAGCACTGTTTGCAGTAAAACAATATGGAACTATTAAACTTGATGCTGTTACTATCAAATTGAGTGCTGAAGGTATGTCATTACTTGTTGGTATGATCTTTATGATTGTATTTGCAATGCAAGTAAAAGGAGATGGAAGCAATTCTAATGAAACGTTAGTTAGTGTCTTCTTAGAACGTGTAAATAGAATTAAGAAAAATTGGATTTGGTTATCTATCACAGGTGGACTTGTATCTGCTTCTACTAGTCTAATGATCCTTGCTGGAGACCCAATTTCATTAAAATTATTGACTGAAGGAAAAATTAGTGAAGCTGCTTTAGCTGCGTTTGCTCGAGGAATTGGATTTATTCCATTAGTGTTCTCAACAGCAATTGTAACAGGGGTTTATAGCCCTGCTGGTGCGACATTTGTATTTGTCGTAGGGATGTTGCTAAATGGTAATCCATTAGTTGCTTTTGTTGCCGGTGCTGCATTGATGTTTGTTGAAGTACAATTGTTAGCGTTAGTGGCTAAAGGATTAGATAAATTCCCTGGAATTCGTGAAATGGGTGAACATATTCGTACAGCAATGAATAAAGTCTTAGAAGTGGCTTTATTAGTTGGTGGTGCTATTGCATCTGAAAAAATCGCACCTGGGATTGGATACTTCTGGGTAATCGGATTGCTTCTTCTAAATAGAAAGGCTAAAAGCCCTATTGTTGAACTAGCAATTGGACCAGTTGCAGCAATCAGTTTAGGAATTATTGTTAATATTCTTTACATGGTTGGATTATTCACACCAGTTGCTGGATAGGAGATTGTTGATATGACGTTCATAGATGGAATTACTTATATGCACGAGCATACGACCATTGATTTATCTAGATTAAAAAATATTGATGATACTAACTTAAATTGCTTTGATGAAACAGTAGAAGAATTTAAAAAATTATATGATAAGGGGGTTCGTAACATCGTAGATGTTACGAACCTTGATATGAGAAGAAATCCGTTATATGTTCAAAAAGTTGCTGAGCTTAGTAAGATTAATATCATTCAAGCGACAGGCTTTTATCAAGATAAATTTTTACCGGATTTTGTAACAGATGCTAGTGTTGAAGAATTAGCTGATTTAATGCGTAGAGAGATTCTTGAAGGAATTGATGGTACCAATATAAAAGCTCAAATTATTGGAGAAATAGGGACTAGTAAAAATACAATGACTGATAGAGAGAGAAAGGTTTTTCTTGCTTCGTCAATTGTTCATAAAGAGTTGGGAGTACCAATTACCACTCATACAACCCTGGGAACATATGGTCACGAACAAGTTGCCTTCTTTAAAAAAGAGAAGGTAGACTTAGATAGAGTGATTATTGGACATGTAGATTTAACAGGAGATGTAAATTATATTCTTAAGATGTTAGATGAAGGCGTCTATGTAGAGTTTGATACTGTTGGCAAAGAAAATTATCAACCAGACTTATTGAGAGTAGAAATGTTAAGGGAAATCGAAAAAAGAGGTTATGAAGATAAGGTGTTCTTATCTATGGATATTACTCGAAAATCAAATCTTGAATACCAAGGTGGAATAGGGTATTCTTATCTGTTAGATCGTTTTGTACCAATGTTACGAGAAGGTGGAGTGTCAGACAAATTCATTCGTAAAATGTTAATGGAAAATCCTAAACAATTTTTGGCAAGGAGTAAAAAATGAAAAGTTATCCTTTAAAAAGTTTGACACTCGCAGAAGCGCAAGAAATGCAATTCAGACTAATAGACGAGATTACAAAAGTCTTTCCTGGAAATGAAATTTTAACTAGGGGAGATTTAGGAGTAGTGAAAGGTCTGAATCAACCTGTGTATACAAGAAAGGTTGAAAAGGTTATTGCGAATTTTTTTGATTCAGATGAGGCGCTATTAGTTAGAGGTTCAGGAACAAATGCGATAAGACTGGCGTTACATGCGGGTGTTGATCGCAAAAAGAAAATATTAATTCATGATGCGCCCATTTATCCTACTACAAATGCGAGTTTTGAAATGCTAGGTATCACATATGAAAAAGTAGACTTTAACGATTTAAATGCTCTGAAAGATATTATAAAAAGTAAAGAAATAACATCGGCTCTAGTTCAAATTACAAGACAGCTTCCTTCAGATTCTTATGAAGCTGAAACTGTAATTAAAACAATTAAAGAGTTGCGCCCGGATATATTTGTGATTACAGATGACAACTACTCGGTTTTTAAAACAGATAAAATAGGGG
>CAJPNA010000013.1 GCA_905371865.1 uncultured Carnobacterium sp. | reverse complement strand
ATTCTAATTAACCCCAGAATTTAACTCCTAGTACGTTCCCTAAGAATGCAAATCCGATTCCGACAACTAATAGAAGAACGATACAACGTAATGGTGTCCATTTCTTACGCGCTAATAAGTAGTAAAGTCCTAAAGTAATTCCTATTCCGCTGTCATTAAATTCCATCTCCGTCTTCTTCGACCACTTTATTTTGAGGTGTTGGAAGACTCACCTGTTGAATGGCTTCTCGACCTGCTGTTAAACTTTGAGTTACTACATCTTGAGCGCTTGAAGCGAACTCTCGTAACATCGCTATTTCGATTAACATTGGTAAGTTTGTACCTACCACAACCTCAACATTTTCGAAATCCATTGAAGCTACCATTGCTGATTTGAAAGGACTTCCTCCCAAAAGGTCAGCAAATACAACAATTCCTTCCGTTTTCTCTTGCAACTGTTTCATAGCGTCTCTTAGATTATTTTCAAGAGTTTCTATTGGATCGCTTTCTAAGAAAGGCACTACTTTATATGCAGTTTGTTTTCCTGCAATCATTTCTAAAGCGTGTCCTACTCCAACTGCAAACTCCCCATGTCCTGTAAGAATTAACCCTATCATTCTATTTCCTCCTATTTTTATTCTATATCTTAATACTAGACCAGCTAAACTGAAATTTCAAGAACAATTTATGCGTTTTCATAAATTCTTATACAGAACTAAATAAGAAGTATTGTCCAAATACTGGGGGGGACAATACTCCACGTTCTAAAAGCTATACGAATATTTTTGTTTTACCGATTAGAACAATTCTTTGTAGAAAGCAATTGTTTCTTCTAATGTTGGCATGAATGGGTTACCTGGTGCACAAGCATCGATTAACGCATTCTTAGATAGATAGTCGAAGTCGAAGTCTTTTTCTTCAATTCCTAATTCAGTTAATTTCTTAGGAATACCAACTGTTTCAGAAAGAGTTTCGATTTCTTTGATTGCATATGCTGCACATTCTTCATCAGATTTACCTTCAGTTTGTAAACCTAAAGCTTTTGCAACATCACGGAATGCAGCTGGAACACGTTTAGCGTTTTCGCGTTCGATAATTGGTAATAACATTGCACAGCATACACCGTGTGGAAGTTTGTAAACAGCACCTAATTGGTGAGCCATTGAGTGAACATATCCTAGTCCAGCGTTGTTGAATGACATACCTCCTAAGAAGATTGCGTTCACCATACCTTCACGAGCTTCGATGTCATGGCCATCTTTAACAGCACGTGGTAAGTATTCTTTAATTAATTCAATTGCACCAATTGATAATTTCTTAGTAACGCCGTATGCACCTGGAGTTACTAAAGCTTCAACCGCGTGAGTTAAAGCATCCATACCTGTTGCAGCAGTTAATGCTGCTGGTTTAGATACCATTAATTCAGGGTCATTTACTGAAATTAAAGCTAGGCTGTTCTTATCAACCATTACCATTTTAACTTTTCTTTCTTCGTCTGTAATTACATAGTTGATTGTAATTTCAGCTGAAGTACCAGCAGTTGTATTGATAGCAACAACTGGCAACCCTTTTTTAGCAGATTTGTGTAATCCTTCGTAGTCTTGTGGTTTACCACCGTTTGTTGCAATTACTGAAATACAGCTTGCACAGTCTTGAGGTGATCCACCACCCAAGCTGATAATAAAGTCACAGTTGTTTTCTTTTACTGCAGCAACCCCATCGTTAACGTTTTTGCAAGTTGGGTTTGGTTCTACGTCAGAGTAAACAACGAAGTCTACACCTGCTTCTTTTAACGGAGCTGTTACTTTAGGAAGAATATCACTTGATTCGATAAATTTATCCGTTACTAAAAGAGCTTTATGATATCCTAGATCTTTTACGTAAGGTCCAATTTCTTTAACGACTCCTCTTCCAATTAAGTTAATTGCTGGTACATAAAATGTTGACATAATTTTTCTCTCCTAATTAGTAAATTTATAAAACACCTTTTTTCAAGATGATGTTTCCGTACAAGGCACCTTCTCCAGTTTGAATGACAAGATAGGCGTCTTTTGCTTGTTCGTAAAACTCAAATCGTTCAAACTCTTTAATTGCTGCTCCTGGGTGACTTTCTTCTAAGAGACGTTTATATTCATCCCAAATCACCGGAACAGTTGAATCTCCCGGAACGACCTGCATTAATCCTGCTTGATATGAACTGTAAGTATCTAATGGCAATACTTGTAGAATCGCTTCTAAAGCAACAGGCACCCCATGACCGTCCATACGAATCACTCGTTGGCCGATACGATGAGCTGGGAAGTTTGCATCCGCAAGTACCAATTCATCTCCATGTCCCATTTCCATTAAATATTTCACAAGTTCTGGGCTTAAAATTTTAGGAATTTGTTTTAACATTACTGAATTCCTCTCTTCACTTTATTGAATTTCAAGCGAATTTCTTCAAAATTCGAAATTGCGCGACTTTCATAACGCGTTACAGGTTCTGAAGCCTTGATAATGTCTTGTGCTTCTTTGCGACTTGAAATCACTCCAAGAGTTAGCATTTGTGACAAGATATTTCCAAGTGCACTCGCTTCGACAGGACCTGTAATCACTGTACGTCCTGTAAAGTCTGCTGTTAACTGGCAAAGCAACTTGTTTTGAATGCCTCCCCCGACCATTTGAACAGTTGTCATTTCGTGTTTTGTCAATTGCTCTAATTGAGTAATCGTTTCTAGATAGGTTAAAGCTAAACTTTCTAGAACAACACGAACGATTTGACCTTTCGTTTGTGGAACTTTTTGTCCACTCACTTTACACCATTCTTTAATTTTTGTTTCCATTTCTCCAGGAGAAGCGAAAACTGGGTCATTTGGATGAATCCAAGTTTGGTTGTCAGTGACTTCTTCGGCTAATGTGACCATTTCGCCAAAGCCAACTTCTTCCCCTTGCAAGCGCCAGTCGCGTTGTAATTCTTGAATAATCCACATTCCTGTTGTGTTTTGTAAGAGACGATATTTACCATCAAAACATCCTTCATTAGTAAGTCCTGATGCAAATGCTTCTTCCGTCACAACGGGTTCGTCAGATTCTGTTCCGACAAGCGACCAAGTACCACATGAAATAAAGACAGTGCCTTTTTCATGCTCATATGGAATCGCAAGTACTGCAGCAGCTGTATCATGTCCAGCCCCTGCAATCACGTCAAATGGATCAACCTTCAATTCTTGAGTGATGCGTGGTGATAATTGTCTTAAAACCGCACCATTCTTCGTAGGTGTTGTGAACCATTTACGCGGAATGTCTAAGCGTTCAAATACTTCTTCAGAGAAGTCTTGTGTAAAGATATCCAGTAACCCACTTGTACTTGCAATCGTGTATTCATTTGAGAGTGCACCTGAAAGTAAGTAGTTGATTAAATCTGGGATAAATAACACGCGTTGAACGATATTTCTTAATTGTGGTTTTTCTTGCAAATCTGAATAGATTTGTAAGACCGTATTAATGGTTGCAGGCTGCACACCTGTTTTTTGGAATAATTCTTTCTTCGAGATAGCGTTATAAAATGACTCCTCATATCGACCCATTCGGTTATCTCTGTAACAATGTGGTTGATAGAGTAAATCTCCATTTTGATCTAGATAGGCATAGTCTACTCCCCATGTATCAACAGAGATGGAACGAATCGGAATCGAATCTTTGGAAGCCTTCTTGATTCCTTGCTTAATTTCTCCAAACAAGTGCAGCAAATTCCAATACAAACCATCATTAAGATTCACCGGTTCGTTTTTGAACCGATGAACCTCTGATAATTGGAGGGAGCGTCCGTCATAAATCGCCTGCATAACACGTCCTGAACTTGCACCTAAATCAATGGCTAATAATTTAATCAAGCTCATGTTTTCTCCTCCATTACTAATCCCTATTTTTTATTCGTATAGTAAAGCTTTGATTTCTTCACTATCAATGTTCTTAGCGTCATACCATTTAGAACCAGTATCTACGTCTTTCACTGTCTCACCTTTAGCTGAAGCAATTGCTAATTTAACAGCTTGGTAACCAATTTGAACTGGGTCTTGAGTTACAGATCCAACGAAGATTCCTTTACGGATAGCATCTTGTTGTAATGCACCTGAGTCGAAACCAACAGCTAAGATCTTGTCTGCGCCAAGTTTAGATTCTTTGAAACCACCGTTAGCGTTGATGATTGCTTTTGCAGCGAATTCGTTAGAACCATAGATTGCGATAGTGTCTTCTTTTTCAAGAACTGTAGAAGCTTCAGTTTTACCTGCAGCATCGTCTACTTGAGCTGGAACACGAACTTCGATAACGACTTTAGCATCTGCTTCGCTTACATTGTTTTTGAATTTATCATGTCCAGTTACAGCAGTTTTAATGCCTTTTTTATTTAACAATTCAACCATTTTATCAATGAACCCTTTTGTTCTTTGAGTGATTGAAAGTGAGTTCACTTCTTGAGAAACAACCCCAATACGAACTTTCTTGTCGCCAATTTTCTTTTCTAATAATGGGAATAAGTGATCAGCAGCATTACCACCTGCAGCATGGTTATCTGTCGATGCAGTCGCTTTAATAGCTCCTTCTGGAGCTCCTGGAACCCCTGAGTCAAACCCGATAATAGGAATCTTTTTAGATTGTGCTTGTTTAATCGCATCTAATTCTGCTTCAGTATCTAATGCAGCTAAAGCAATTGCTTTTGGATTTTTGTTGATTGCATTGTTTAATTGTTCCAATTGTTCTGCGATAGCTGTTTCGTTTTGAGGACCTACGAAATTAAGTTTAGCCCCAAATTCTTTCGCTGCTTTTTCAGCCCCTTTGTTAACAGCTTTCCAGAAGTCATGTTGGAAACCTTTAGCGATTACTTCTACTTTGAAGTCGCCACCTGATTGAGTTTTTCCACCGTCAGCATTTGATTTATTTGAAGTACATCCTGCTAATAAAGCAGAAGCACAAGCTAGAGTTGCAATTGCATATTTAAATGATTTTTTCATGATTTTTTCTCCTTTATATGTCCTTTTTGACCCTTCGTTTGAAGGAGTCTTCCCAACTCATTGTGTACAATATCAAACTTATTTTTTCTTATTCATGCGGATTAATATATCTGAGTAAACGGCAACGATTACAACGAAACCTGTGATGAATAATTGATAGTGTGGTTGCAAGTCGATGTATGGTAAACCAATCTTCAAGACAGACATAATAAATACCCCGATGATTGTACCAACAACTGAACCAACCCCACCGGCAAGTGAAGTACCACCAACTACTACTCCGGCGATGGCATCAAGTTCCATACCGTTCCCTGTACCAGGAAGGATTGTTGAATACGTTGCAGCATAAGCGATACCAGCAAGACCTGCTAGAAGACCACTGATGACATAAGCCATACCTTCCCATTTGATAACGTTCACACCTGAAAGTCTAGTAGCTTCTTTATTAGAACCGATGGCGAAAATGTAACGACCAATTTTTGTTTTATTTAATACAATGGCTGCAATAATCGCTACGACAATCAAGACAATCAACCCAGTCGGAAAATTATCTTGCGTTCTGAATAAGTCTTTGTACCAACCTTCAGCAGTTCCACGTAATGGGAACGTCACACTTTGTACGTTTGACATGATTGAACTTAAACCACGTGAAATCATCATTGTACCAAGCGTTGCGATGAATGGTGGTAATCCAAATTTCGCAATTAAAATTCCGTTGAATAATCCAAATACACCTCCAATCACCAATATTGCCAACAATGCTAGCCATAATGGCCAACCCATTTTTGTATGGAGCACTCCACCGATGATGGCAGAACACATCATTACTGTACCGATTGATAAGTCAATACCACCAGTGATAATAACGAATGTTACCCCAATTGCTAAGAAACCAATGTAATAAGATGCGTCTAAAATGCTGACCGCTGTATCAAACGAACGGAACGATTCACTTGAGACTGCAAAGAATGTGAAAATCACGATCAACGCGATTAATGCAATTAACTTTTGTAAACCAACTGTTCTTACCAGTTTAGTCCATAGGGACTTTTTCTCTTCCATATCTATACCTCTCCTCGTTTATCGATCTGTTGCTAATGCTAAGATTCGTTCTTGAGTTGCTTGACTGATTTCAAGTTCCCCTGTCTTACGACCTTCACACATAACAACAATCCGATCGCTCATACGTAAAATTTCTGTAAGCTCTGAAGAAATCATAATAATTGATTTTCCTTGAGCTACCAGTTCATTCATTAATGAGTAAATTTCACTTTTCGCACCAACGTCAATTCCTCGAGTTGGTTCGTCAAAAATTAGAATATCACTATTTTGTTCTAGCCATTTTGCAATAACAACTTTTTGTTGGTTACCACCTGATAAGTTACGAACAAGTTGTTTAGAAGATGGCGTTTTTGTTTTCAGTGATTGAACGAATTTGTCACTTACTTTAACAATTTCACCGTCATCGATTAAACCACCTTTGATGTACTTATCTAAGTTCGTCATTACAGTGTTATTGGCAATAGTCATATCAACGATACATCCATAACGTTTACGGTCTTCTGAAAGATAACCAATACCTTCTTTAATCGCATCTTGAGGAGATTTAATATCAACCTCTTTACCATTAATTTTAATTGTTCCGCTATCTTTCTTATCCGCTCCAAATAATAAACGAGCTACTTCTGTACGACCCGCTCCCATTAATCCAGAGAACCCTAAGATTTCACCTTTATGAAGCACAAAGCTAACATCTTTTACGTGGCTTCCTGAGTTCAAATGTTCCACTTCTAATACAACTGGTGCACCTTCTGGTACTGCAGAAACCGCTTTCGGATCTTCGTAAATAGTACGACCTACCATCATTGCGATGATTTCATCCTTCGTAGTTTCTTTTGTATTTACAGTTCCAACATATTCCCCGTCCCTCATAACCGTTACACGGTCAGTAATACGGGCAATTTCGTCCATACGGTGTGAAATATAGATAATTCCTACACCTTTAGCACGTAAGTCATCAATAATTGCGAATAACTCATTAATTTCTGATTCTGTTAGCGCTGCTGTTGGTTCGTCAAAAACAATAATCTTCGCATCCATTGACAACGCTTTCGCGATTTCAACCATCTGTTGTTTACCAACTGTTAAGTTTCCCACTTTTTCTTGTGGATTAATATCCAGTTTCAACAATTTGAATAATTCCTTTGCCTTTTTGTTTCCGGCATTATCATCAATGAACAATCCTTGATTGATTTCTTCACGACCGATGAAGATATTTTGAGCCACTGATAAGTGGTTCATCATATTCAACTCTTGGTGCACGATTACAATCCCATCGTCCATAGCCTCTTTTGGCTTAGAATATTCTACTTGTTTTCCGTTATAGTGAATTGTTCCTTCGTTTGCTCCATAAATACCGGTCAAAACTTTCATTAAAGTTGATTTACCAGCACCGTTTTCCCCCATTAGTGCGTGTACTTCACCAGCTCTTAAGTCGAAGTCTACACCTTTTAAGGCTTTAACTGGTCCAAACGATTTTACAATCCCCTTCATTTCAAGAATAACTGGATTACTCATGCATTTCACCTACCTGTTCCAGTTTTGTAATACGCTCTTTCAGCGCTTCTATTTGTTCTTGTTGATCAACGATGATGTTCACTACTTCTAGCAGCAAGTGACTGTTCATAAAATGATCTTGAGCATGAACGGATAGGAGCGTTGTTGTTAGCCCCTCGCCTCTAATTTCTTGCTGAATCATTTCTGTTTGAACATTATGTGCTTCTACTCCCTTAGCCTTCGCTTCATCAAGGATGCTTCTTGCAGATGAAATATCACCTGCAAGAGCACTCTTAACAGATTGCAAAGCTAAAGTTGTTACTTTACTACTTTTTACAATCAGTTGCATCAATCGTTGCGTATCCGATTTGTTTGATTCGCTCATTTATTTAACCTAATAATTCAATCGCTTGTTTTAGAACTTCTTCGCCACGCATATTTTCAAAATCTTCGTCTGAAATTACTGCAACTGGAACGTTTAGTGAAGCTTTTGCTTTTTCTTCTAAATAAGCTAATTGAGGTCCTAATAATAAGACATCAATATTTTTTAGAGTATCAATCCCCGTAATCCCTACTGAGTAGAATGAGTAATCTAATTTATCGCGGTAAATTACTTCTTGAATGCGTTCAACGAGCATACTTGTTGTCAATCCACCGACACAGGCTAAAATAATTGTTTTTGTCATTTTAGTCTCTCCTTTCTCTTACTTATGAATTGGTCCTAATAATTGGCATGCACGGTAGTCAGCTGATTCTAAATCTTCTGTTCCGAATAATGACCAGTTCTTAGGTCTGAAAATATCTTCCTCTGCAACGTTATGCATATTTACAGGAATGCGTAACATTGAAGCAAGAGTGATAAGGTCAGCACCAATATGTCCATAAGTGATAGCACCGTGGTTTGCACCCCAGTTATTCATTACATCATATACTGACTTGAATGCGCCTTTACCTGTTAAGCGAGGAGCAAACCAAGTTGTTGGCCAGCCTGGATCTGTACGGTTATCCAACGTATGGTGTACATCTTCAGGTAAATCAAGTGTATAGCCTTCTGCAATTTGTAATACAGGTCCAACGCCTTTCAATAAGTTCAAGCGAACCATTGTTACAGGCATATTTCCTTTAGATAAGAAGCGAGTTGAGTAACCGCCTCCACGGAAGTATTCGCGGTTTGCTGCTGGGAAGTCAGTATTTTCAAGCATTGCGTCTACTTCACTTTGTTCTAATTCCCAGAATGGTTTAATCACTGGTTCACCGTTTCTTGTAGCTTGACCAGTACCGTCTAATGTACAAGAACCAGAGTTGATTAAGTGTAAGAATCCATTTTCAGCATGGCCTTCAAGTTTATGTCCTGTTACACGTTCAACCGCTTCTGGACTCCAATAAGTACGAACATCCGCAAAGATTTGTGGAGTGTTTGTTAATAAGTAGTTGAATAGCATTGATACACCGTTTAACGCATCGTTTTCAGTTGCGAAGATGTATGGTCTGCGAATTCCGTTCCAGTCAAATTGAGTGTTTAGGAATGTTTCCATGAAGTCTCCGTTAGGGAAGTGGTCTGTCCATTGACGTTGACCTTGGAATCCTCCAACAAGAGCGTAGTGACCAACTGCTTCTTCTTCGAAGCCTAGTTCAGCAAGTCTTGGGTTACCAATCATTAAGTCACGTCCAATCATGAACATCTTAATCACGAATTCCCATTGTTTATCTTTTTCTTCACGGCTTAACACTAAGTCTTCACGGTTGCGGTCGAATCCTTCTTTAACGTTTTCTTTCACCCATTTAAGTGCACGTTCGAATTCTTCGTGATCATAAATGCCACGGTCGATACGACGAGTGAATTCAGTCATATCTACTGATTCATTACGCATTCCTAAGTATTCTTGGAAGAAGTCAGGATCTACGATTGAACCACCGATACCCATTGATACACTACCCATTGATAAGTAAGCTGTATCTCTCATTAATCCTGTAGCAAGAGCTGCTCTTGCATAACGTAAAATTTTTTCTTTAACGTCTTCAGGAATTTCTGTATCAGATGCTTCTTTAACGTCTTTACCGTAAATTCCGAATGCTGGAATTCCTTTTTGAGCATGAGAAGCAAGAACTGCTGCTAAATATACAGCCCCTGGTCTTTCAGTTCCGTTGAATCCCCAAATAGCATGTGGAATATCAGGTGACATATCCATTGTTTCACTACCGTAGCACCAGCAAGGTGTTACTGTAATTGTTGCACACACGTTTGATTTTTTGAATAGTTCGTGAGATGCTGCTGCTTCTGGTACACGACCAATTGTTGAAGGTGAAATCACACATTCAACCGGTTGTCCATCAGGATATTTCAATGTAGACTCGATTAAAGCAGCGACACTCTTTGCCATATTCATTGTTTGAACTTCTAACGATTCGCGAACTCCTTGGCGACGACCGTCAATAGTTGGGCGAATCCCAATACGTGGATGTTGAATCATTTTTGTTCCTCCTATTCTTACTAAACTTCACGAACAGTTCCGTCTGGATTGTATTTCTTATATCCAGGGTGACGACCTGTTACTTTGTAATTTTCACGCATTTTGAACATTTGCTCTAATTTTTCTCTTGAGATTTCTTTTTCTTCAATGCCTTTTGTTAGTAATAACATTCTTCCGTGGAATGTTGATTTAGCCACGAGTTCTAATGTTTCCATTCTGTAGTATGCTGTAATTACATCACTACCCACCGTTAAAGCACCATGGTTTTCAAGTAACATCACGTCGTGTTCTTGTAAGTATGGTGTAATCGCATCTGGAACTTCCATTGTTGAAGGAACTCCGAATGGTGTTATTGGAATTGAACCGATAACAATCGCACTTTCAATTAGTGAATAAGTATCTAATGGAATATGCGCTAATGTAAATCCAGTTGCAATTGGTGGATGTGCGTGAACAACAGATTTCACATCGTCACGTTCTTCATAGCATCGAATATGCATTTTAATTTCGCTTGAAGGACGGAAACCTTCGTTGGCTTCGATCACTTCTCCTTTCATATTCAATTTAACGAGTTTTTCTGGTGTGATAAAACTCTTACTGATACCTGTTGGTGTTGCGATGATGGTATCCTCATCAATACGAACTGAGACATTTCCGTCATTGGCAGCTACCCATCCTAGTTGCCACATTTTACGACACACATCACAAATTTGTTCGCGTACTACTTGTTCATCAAAATTCATAGTATCATCCCTTTCTGGTTTCTATATTAGCAATCTTAGAAAACGGATACAATACGTGGATAGACTATTGAACATCATTCAGTAAATGTGCTATAATTTGTTCATAAATGTTCAAAAACGTTCAACTAGGGGGTTTTATTATGGTATCTTTAGAGCGAATGTCTCGTATTATGGACATTCTCACCAAAAGGAAAATCATCTCTACCTTCCAACTGGAAGCGTTGATGTATTGCTCCACCTCTACATTGAGGCGTGACCTGATTAAATTGGAAAAAGAAGGAAAAATCATTCGATCTCATGGTGAAGTTCGACTTGTTACTACAAACAATGTTGAATACGCTTACGATAGCAGAAGCCATGAAGAAACTCAGGGTAAACAACAAATAGCAGAAACTGCCTCCACTTTCCTAACGGATAACCAATCGATTTTTATCGATAGTTCATCCACGTGTGCTTCGCTTGCACCTCACTTAGGAACTCTTCAAAATTTACGTGTCATTACAAACGGGATTGAAATCGCACGTAGGTTGAACAATTATGAAAATATTACCTTGTTCTTTTGCGGAGGACATATCGGCTATGGAACAAACTCCGCTTTGGGAGATTTTGCAACGAGTTTTATCAATAATTTCCATGCAGATATTTGTTTTATGAGTTGCCGAGGACTCGACCGTTTTGCTGCTTATGAGGCGAACCATAGTCAAGCGCTCTTTAAGCAACAGATGATAGCTAATTCAGATGTGTCCATACTGCTTGCCGACCACTCGAAATTCAATACAAGTCATTACTTTAAACTATCGAATTACAACGCAATTGATTATATCGTAACCAATCAAGCCCCCGTCGAATCATTCCAAGATACAGTAGGTGCTCAATGCGAAATTCTTTGGTAAAAATATAGAACAGAGAAAATACACGAAGAAAATTGACATGTTGAAAAATGCTAACTCTCTTTTAAGTTGGCCAAACCAATCTTATTATTTTCTTTTGTTAATAGTTAATATAGAAAAAACGCGCTACAATTGTAGCGCGTTTTTGTTTACGATGATTATGCTTTTAATTCCTCTGTTAAGCTTTCTAATTGGTCTACTAAATGTCCCACATAAGCAATCGCTTGTTTCAATGGTTCATCTGTTGAAACATCACAACCAGCGTGAATCGCTAAGTCTTTGGCAGACATGCTTCCACCTTTAGACAATGTATCTAACCATACTTTAGCGTGTTCAGGGTTTTCTTCGATTTGGTTGGCAATTGCAGTACCGATTGTAAGACCTGCTGAATACGTATATGGATATAATCCCATGTAGTAGTGCGGTTGACGCATCCAAGTTAATTCTGCACCTTCGTTCACAACAAGGCTATCACCAAAGAATTCTTGCATCACTTCTTTTTTCACGTTTGATAATACATCAGCGTTCAACATTTCGTTCTTATCAATCATCTTGTAAATACGATCTTGGTAAACGGCTTCCATGTAGTGAGTAACCATGTTGTGGAAGTACGTACGGCTAATCATATTGCTAATCACCCAACGTTTAAATCGGGCATCTGTGCTTGTTTTGAGTAAGTAGTTTGAAACAATGACTTCATTACATGTCGAAGGAGCTTCAACGAAGTATAATGAACATTCATTATTTAAAATCGATTGATGTTTCCCAGTTGACATGAAGTGATATGCATGTCCTAGTTCGTGCGCTAACACGAATACTTCATTCATTTTACCTGTCCATGATAATAGAATAAATCCGGCAACGTTAGGAATAGTCGCACAGAACCCACCAGTACTCTTACCAATGTTTTGTGGAAAATCTGTCCAGCGTTTGTCATAACTTTCATCAATCATCACTTTGTAGTCTTCTCCAAGAATGCCTAAAGCTTTCTTCAAGTAATCGCGAGACTCTTCAATCGTCATATCCACTTCAAACTCTGGATCCAAATTGATTTTTGCATCCATAAATTGCATATCAGAGATTCCATGCTCTCTGGCTAATAATTTAATATAGCGTTGCATATGAGGAGCTAGATTTGTCATCAGCATGCGAATTTGACGATCGTATAATTCACGGTCCCCATCTTGCTCATCTAATAAGTAGTCAATGACACTATTGTAACCACGCATCGTTGCCATCATTTTTTCTTTCTTCAATTGAGAAATATATTCGTTAGCAACGGTATTTTTATAAGCGTTTAATGTTTTGTAGAAGCTCTTAGCCGCAGCGCGACGGACTTCTTTATCCGCGTCCATTTCATGTAAGTTTTCGTATAATACAAAACTATTTTCAAGCGTCTTACCATTTGCTTCAAATGACTCGAATTGCATATCTTCGTGTTTAGTTACTTCATATAATTGGTAGAAACCTGGTAAGCTACTTAAGTTTGATAATACTTGTTCTGCATCTTTAGAAAGCGTATGTTTCTTTTGGCGAATCACTTTTTCTACAAAGTAGGCTAAGTCTGGTCTCTTCTCTGCCACGAATTGGTTTAAGAAGGCTTCATCTAATGAAATGAGTTCTGTCATCACAAAGCTCATGTTTTCCGCATAGGATACGCTAACTGCTTCAAACGCTGTCGCATTTTCAATCACTTTCGGATTCAAGCGGTCTACCGCCATTGGTAATTCCGCATAATGAGAAGCACGGTATACTGCTAATTCAATCGCTTCATACCTGCGAATCGCTTCATCTAATACTTCTAAATCCCCTAATTTGTTTTCATATTTTTCTTTGAAAACTTTCATTTCTTTCTTTAGTTTCTCCAACTCTGCGTAAAACGCTTCGTCGTTTGGATATAATAAAGTCATATCCCATGTAATAGAAGGATCTACTTCACTTCTTGGTACTAATTTAATTTCAGCCATTATAGTCACTCCTTTTCAGTTAGTATCAATTATACACAATCTCCCTATCGTTTGCTATACTAGGAATATTGAAAAACGAAAGAAGGTGCTCCGATGCAAGTCATTCATAAACAGTCGAATTCTCCTCTTGTGATTTCAATTCCGCACAGTGGAACAGACATCCCACAAGACATTGCTCCGATTTGTAATCTAGCAACCAAGCGTGAACATACTGACTGGGAACTACAGGAACTTGTGGCCCCACTTTCTGAGACGACTCTAGTAGCCAACGTTTCTCGCTATATTGTAGACGTGAATCGCTTTAAACTACGCACAGGGAAAGCGACACAGCCCATCATTCCTAGAATTGATGAAGTAGGCAATCAGCTATTTAACAACTATCCTTCTAAGAAAAAACAAGCGGATTGGTTGCAACGTTATTATAGTCCTTACTATCTTCATTTAGAAAACCTACTGAACGAAAAGTTAGAACAGCATGAAAGAGTGTTGTTGGTCGATTTACATAGTTATGATGACAAGCTTTTTCAAACCAGCGATATTATTTTAGGAACGCGCAAGAAACAAACTATTAACGAAGAGCTTCTGGCGCAACTCCAACGCCTCTTTCATGAAGAAGGAATATCCACTCAAGTAGACACTCCCTTTTCAGGTGGCAATATTATTACAACCTTTGGGAAGCGCCCGCGAATTGAAGCCGTTCAAATCGAAGTGCCGTACTCGCTTTA
>CAJPNA010000012.1 GCA_905371865.1 uncultured Carnobacterium sp. | reverse complement strand
GAAATAGAAGTGGTGCTTCTTGTTGGCTGGGTAAAATCCTTACGGATTTCTTCAAGGTAGATTTCTTTATCAGATAAACTGAAAAGAATCAGTTTTATTATTGAAAGAGTTATAGCGGGGCAACGGCTCGAGCCTAGGTCTCTCGCCTTTAAAGCCTCAAAGCAGGAGTACGGAAGGACTTCCTACTCCTGCTAATTCGCATTTAATGCACTTTCCCGCTATTCTTTCAATAAACTGATTCTTTTTTGTTTATCCTCTATTTTGATTTCACCCGTAAAATCCGTAAGAATTTTACCCTATGCTTGATTTCAGAGATAAAAAAGAAGTCCGAACAATAGGACTGCTCCGGGAAAGTAAAAAGTGCCCGGGGGATATGAAGTTGCTAGAAAAAAGGGCCTGAACAATGTGAAGACTCCGGGAAGAAAAAAAGAGTGCCCGCGGGAGGGGATTAGTCTCCTGCTTGGGCACTCTGCTTTTGTTAGACAGATAAGTCATCGATAAATTGTTTGGCTTCGGCTAAGCCCATTCCTGTTTCGTCACGTAAGTCTTTGATTGCTTGAATAAGGCGACCGTCGCGTTTTAGTGTACGTAAGTGTTCTTCTAGTTCTTCTGGGATGTACTCTACTTGTTCGTTAGATGAACGATTAGTATTCGAATAAGAACTTTCTCTATTAGAAATCTTGTTTGTTTTTACCTTTACATAACTTAGTAATACGAACACTGCAACCGCAGCTATAATGATCATCATTGGGGTCATATCTATTCCTCCATATTGTATATTTGAATTTTATTGTTTGCTAAGCACAAAACTGTAGGATAAACCATTCCAGTTGCATCTCTTTAATCCCTAGACTCGTCTTTAGAGCATATTCTGTGTCGACCAATTGCATAAAGGCTTTTTCTAAAAGGGATAACCCAAATCTTCTGGATTGTTGCAGGGCAATCTTAACACGGTACGGATGTACGCCCAGTGTCTTTTGAATTTCTGGTTCTTGATACCCTTCTCTTTTCAAGTAGGACACTTGAAGCAATAATCGAAACTGTCCTAAAAGAATCGCATTCATCTTTAAGGGATCTTCTTTTTGTAGCAACATATCGTGATAGATTTGGAGCGCCTTGACTCCCTCTTTTTTCAAGATAGATTCCCCAAGTTCAAAAATATTCTGTTCCAATGTTTTGGCGACTAAACTCTCAACTAATTCCAGTGGTATCATTTTTGTATCAATGGAAGCAATCATCAGTTTATCCAATTCTTTCATACTATTCGTTAGTGAATATTGTGTTTTAACGAGTAAGGTCTCCAGTGCTTCTTCTTGAATGGTGTACTGGTGGTTGCGCAGAGAATCCTGAATATACTGTTTAACATCTCTCTCCGTTAGTTCACTAGCATCTAATAAAACCGCCACTTTCTTTAATTGTTTCACGATTTTCTTTCGTTGATCCAACTTATCATACGGAGCAAAGAATACCATCACGGAACTTTCCATTGGATTTTCTAAATACGCCTGTAATCTTTCTAATTGATGATCCATTGATTTTTTCTCTTTTTCCCCTGTAAAAAAGCTTGGATGATCAATCAGTACCAATCTTCTCTCTCCAAAAAAAGGAACCGACTCTGCATCTTGAATAGCTGTTTGAATAGAGACTTCCTCCATATTGAATCGTCCCACATTCAAGTCTTGATCTTCAGGAGCCACAATGGTTTCTAAAAACACTTTTCGTGCAAGTTCTTGTAAAAAAGGTTCTTTTCCTTGAACTAAATAAATTAGATTCACTTGCCCGTTTTTAATGCGATCGAGTTGTTTCTCAAATTC
Organism: uncultured Carnobacterium sp.; assembly: GCA_905371865.1. Taxonomy (GTDB): domain Bacteria; phylum Bacillota; class Bacilli; order Lactobacillales; family Aerococcaceae; genus Granulicatella. Next base: position 12,981 of record CAJPNA010000012.1, on the reverse strand, counting down.
CATCTTTCCGCCTCCTGTTCTTTAAGTTTATCTTGAAACGTGGGCTTTGTCTATTCTTTCAATTTTTGACGCTTCTTCGAGAGTTTCGTAGAAATTTCAATCTGTTCTTTTCTAAAATAAAGACGAATTTGTCCATCTTGATCCGTGCGGAAAATATGAGAGTGTATGCCATTCAGCCTTCCTATCGTCTCGATTGAAGGATGGCGATAACGATTATTCTTCCCGCAAGAAACCAAAGCAATAGAAGGGGAAGCTTTTTTTAGTAAGGCTTCGCTTGTAGACGTTCGACTTCCATGATGTCCCACTTTTAAAATAGAAAAATGCAAGTTGGGAGCATCCTTCAGAATAGTGTCTTCTACTTTTTCAGAAGCATCTCCCGTGAGTAGCATGGTATGCTTTTGAATCGTTAGAAGAGCTACAATTGAATCATCATTTTCTCCTTTGGAAGTGTCTTTTGGCCACAGAATTTGCCACTTCATTTGGTTCCATTTCCACTTGTTGCCTGAAGAAACCAACTTCCACCGTATGGACGGATAGTCCTTTTTCAGTTGTTGCATCAATGGAAGCTTCTCCATCCCTTTTCCAATCACCATTTCTTTGATTTTAATCTGCTGTGCGATTGTTCGAAGATTCCCCACATGATCTTCGTCTCCATGGGAAAGCATTACTTGCGACAATTCTGAAAGTCCTTCTGCTTGAAGAGCAGGAATGACAGTTGTGACTCCTTGGGATTTTCTCTTGCGCCTTTTCCATTCTTCTTTGGAGGAAAAATCGCTCAATCCACCCGTATCGATTAATGTCGCTTGATTCCATCCTGGAGCCATTACTAAAATCGAATCCCCTTGTCCAACATCTATCAATATTAGCTCAGTTCCCCAATGATAGGGAACTTCCACCAGAAGTAAAATAAGAGCCCCTAGAAAAAAGAGTCCTTTTTTAACCGTCATCTTCCTTCGTTCAAATAGCACTAGAGCGAAAAGAATCAACAAAAAATAAACAACCCACTCCCATGGTTCCCAAATGCCAAATGTAAACTTTGCAAAGGTGAACTTCTGACAAAAGGTTAATAGTTGAGTGAGCCCCGAAAGAAGTGCTTCTCCCAGAAAGCAAATGATGTCCACTAAATTTCCCCACCCCGACAATACCGCAATCAGATAAAGCGTTAATAGAGGGAATAAAACCCCTTCAAACAATAGCGAAAACAACGCAGTAAGGACGATGCTGAAAGCATTCCAATAAAAGAAATACTGACAGATGAGAGGCAAAGCCATAACACTTATTCCTATTGGGATCCATAATGAAGCGTTGACTTTAGGAAGCACATTTTTTTGCCACTTGGATAATAGAAGAATCACTCCGCTAAGCGCATAGCTTAATTGAAACGCGACATTCCAAAGAATTCCTGGCCAAATGAGGACCGATACAACAAGCATCCCTAAAAGGCTCCATAGTTGTGTGTGATGACGAAGAGGCGTCCATCGTTTCAAAAGAATCGAGAGAACCACCATTCCAATCGCGCGCGTCCCACTAATTCCCCATCCGATGACAAACCCATAGAACAGGACAAAACACATTAATACACCATCTGTTTTCTCTCGAGTAATCCCGTACCTCCAGCAAAACTTTTGAAGGGCAGAAACCATTAACGAAATATGAAGCCCCGAAATCGCTAATACATGCAGAATCCCAAGTTGTTTGTACCGTTCCCAAACTTCTTCATCAAATCCTGATTTGTCCGCAAGAAGCAATGCTAATGTATATTGTTTGACCTGATTTTCCTTCTGCATGCGCACTTGATGTATCAGCCAGAAACGAAGATTTTCAATAGCAGCAGAGATTCCTTTGACAGCGACTTTTCTACTTGATAGACTCTCAATTTTGAAAGAATGAAGAATCCCCAAACTCAAATAGTGATTTTTCGCCTCAAAATTCCCTTTATTTCTAGCTGGTTCGATTTCCTCAATAATTCCTTCAACAGATACCTTTACCACATGATTCAGTTCCAGAAACACCTTTTGCTCCTCTTCCAAACCCAAAATATAGCGAAAAAATACTCTTTCACTCTTTCCTTCTGCTTCTAGAAGTGCACTTCCGGTTAACAAATCCCCATTCACTTTGAGGTGATGGGGATTTAATATCATTTGCCCATGGAGAGACTGTGAAGGGTGAAAAGGAGTTTGTGTAATAGCCTGGACATAATAAAATGAGCGAATAGAAAAAATTCCAACGACCATTAGACCCATTGCTTTTTTTCGCATTGATTGTTCACGGATAAAGCCAACTACGATTAGCAGTAAAGGAAGAACCCATCCCACTTTCCCGACTGAAAAAACGACCATCGCCGTCCCCATCACGCTTGCAAGAACAAAGTAAATCATTGGACAATCACTCTTTCTTGAAGGGATTCATATAATTTCTTTCCAATCCCTCTCACTTTCATAAGTTCTTCTTTGTTTTTAAAGGAACCATTTTGCTTTCGATATTCTATAATGGCTTCTGCCTTTTTCTCCCCAATCCCTTTTAATGTCTTCAATTCTTCAACGGTTGCCGTATTAATATTGACCTTACCTTCTTTTCCAACCTCTTTTTTATGTGGCGTGGGAGCTTGAGCGAGCTCCGAATTCGCTTCTTCTCCCTTTTTTAGGACTACAATCACCATTTGATCCTCTAAGAGTTGAGCTAAATTCAATTTTTGATCATCTGCCAATGGAGTGAATCCTCCTGCAGCCTCAATGAGATCTTTCACTCTATTTTCTGCTTTCATTTGATAGACTCCGGGGTGGTGAACTTCTCCTTTTACATCGACATAAATGACGGTCGAAACGGTTGTTTTATCTTCTACCTCTTGAGAAAGAATGGTTGTCTCCGATAGGGATGGTGCAACTTCTTCCACCTCTTCCTCTTGTCGACTCATCCAAAAAAGCCCCATCCCTATAATGAGGCAAACAAATAAAACACTCCCTTTTACTTTCCAATTCATTTCTTCCCATTTATTTCTCCATGCATCAAAAAAAGCCATTTTTCTCACTCCTTAAAAAGATTGCTCCAATTAAAGATATGAGAAAAATGACTCTACTGTTATAGATTTTGTAGAATCTCGATTGCTTCTTGTAAAGTTTTTACAGGATAGATTTTAATATCTGTCCCTAACTTTTCAGCTGCTTCTTTTACTTCTTCGTAATTTGTCTTGATATCTGGATAACGCTCACGCATCTCATCTGTGATTTCATCATCTGGTGCTAGGAAAACAGTAGCTCCAGCTTCAATCGCAGCTACTAATTTCTTATCAATCCCACCGATTCTTCCAACTTTTCCATCTAATTCAATCGTTCCAGTTCCCGCAATATTATGTCCTTTTTTCAAATGGCTGTTCGTAATTTGATTATAGATTTCAAGCGTAAACATTAAGCCACCTGAAGGACCACTGACACCATGAGGATCAAATTCAATCGCAGGATCTGACGTTACGTCTTCATCAATTTCTCCTTCAAATCCTAAACGAATTCTACCAGTACGACTGTTCAATTTTAATTTATCACGAACTAGTTTTGATTCTCCATCACGTTTAATCATCAGTGATAAATAATGGCCTGGTTCCAGTGAAGAAAGATACTCTTGTAATTCTTCAAGACTCTCATCCGTATTTTCAAGTTTCTTTCCATCAATTGTTTCAATGATATCGCCGACTTTTAATTTATCACGGAAATTAGAATTTTGATCCACTCGAGTGACAAAAATACCGTTGACTTTACTTTCTACTGACTTTCCAGCTGCTTCAAAGGCGACACGAACTGCTTTTGAACGAGCATTTCGCATACTGAACTCTTGTAATTGATCATATTCTTCTGGAGTATAGTTTCCAAATACTTTTTCTTCAGGTAAAATCTCATGATGTTTGAAAAATTGTTTTAAAGAAGTTAAGACGGTTGCTTGCTCTACATAGACAGTAAGGACTCGTAGTGTCCCCTCCTCTTCATCTTTTGTCCCATTGACCGTTAGAAATTGAGATACATCTTCAGCCGTTCCGGGAGATTCAATGACGTAAGGAATGGGAATAAATGAAATAATCGCTAACAGAATAACTGTTAAAATAATATAAAAATATTTCTTAGACTTCGACATTTGTAATCTCCTCATCCATTCTAATTTTTCGTTCTGGCGCATCCTTATACTTTTCTTCTAAGGCGCGTTTCACAACTTCAGGGACAAAAGGACTGACATCCCCACCAAAACGTGCCAATTCCTTCATCATCGAAGAGCTTACAAAGCGATACTCTTCCTTACTGAGCAAAAGAACCGTTTCAACTTCCCCATTTTGAACACGGTTATGAGATGCAAGAGTCGCTTCATATTCGAAGTCAGTTGCATTTCGAACCCCGCGCACAAGAACGCTTGCTCCTAACTGGGCCGCCGCCTCTACCGTTAATCCTCCGCTTACGGCTACCACTCTGGCATTGGGTACATGCGCAATAACTTTTTCAACCAGTGATTTTCGCTCGTCTAAAGAAAATAGATATTTTTTCTGAACATTATGCGATAAAACCACAATGACTTCATCGAAGAGCTCACTGCTTCGCTCGATAATATCTAAATGCCCATTTGTAATTGGGTCGAAGCTTCCTGCTACTACCGCTTTTCTCATATTAAGCCTCCTCTTCGTCGGATGCACGGTCAAAGAACACTAAGGCTGTAATCCCGTACTCCACACGCTTATATTGCTCAAATTCTAAAATTCGTTCTGGAAGTTGCACTTCCTTATCCACCTCGCAAACAATCACGCAGTCTGGAGAAACTAAGTTTAATTCTTGCAACTGCTCAATGTCCTTTACAATTTCTTGCATGCGGTATGGTGGATCCATGAACACCAATTCTAGCGGTTCAAACGCTGGGTCACTCGCCAGTGTTTTCAATCCTTGCTTCACATTTTGCCTTTTTAAATGAAATTGCCCTGAAGATTTTGTTATTTCTATATTTTGTTCAATCGTCTTTTGTGCTAAACGATTGGTTTCGAATAAAAATGCACAATCCATCCCACGAGAGACAGCCTCGATGGCAACAGCTCCGCTTCCGCTGTACATGTCGAGCATGACTCCTCCGTCAAAATAACCGCCCAAAATATTGAAGAGCGATTCTTTTATCTTGTCTGTCGTCGGACGAGTATTTTGGCCCGGTACTGCCTTTAAGCGTCTTCCGCCAAATTCTCCTGAAATAATTCGCACATTGCATTCCTCCTTATTTCACTATAATACCATATTCCAGCGTTCTTTCGTGAGTTTTTTATAAAATAATGAGTAGGCTTCTCTTCTACAAAAATTTCTTTATGAATTTAATAATGGCGATGAATCGAATCCTTGCGGATTTTCTTATAATAGCTGTAATGGGACAACGGTTCGAGCCTCTCGTCTCTCACCTTAAAAGCCTCAAAGGAGCCGTAAGGAAAGACTTCCTACGGCTCCTAATTCGCATTTTGTGTCATTCCCCATTACTGCTATTATAAAATCCGCTCGATTCTCCTCATCGTCTAAGTCAAAGAAAAATTCTTACTACGAGAAACTCCTTATTTTAAAAACTCTGAAATAGGCTTTGTTATAAAAATTCACTGTGTGATTTAGTCCATTTGGCAAACGCTTAGGCTACTGACAAAATACTCTCCTCCTTGGAAAGGGAACTGTCGAGATAGCAAAAAAGCCCGCTACAACTGTAGCGAACTTTCCTTTATTTTATAACGGAATAATGGTGTCATTATCACTATTGGCAGGTTCGGTTGAAATTATTTCAATCATTAATCCATGTGGCAAGCAAATACTTGTCTGCCCAGGCTTAGAAATCCAACCCGTATTCACAGCAACCTGATCGGGGCTATTATCCTCTTTATCTCTAATTCTAGTTCCATCAACTTCGATAATATTATATTGATTATCATGAGGCTCAAAATAAAACTCTTCACGAGGCGTATTTTCGCTTAACTCGATACGCTGAACTTCCTCCCCATCAATGGTAATGATAGCATATATCTTGGCTTCTTCTTTAACTGTTGCTTGTTGGTAAGCATAAATTGCATTTGGTAAAAATGATAAGACCAATAACACGAGCACAATAATAATGTCGTATGGCTTTATCAAATCGGAATACTTCTTAAATATTGTTCTCATCCTTTAACTCTAATAATGTTCTTCGTACTTCTGAGGCAATTTTTGAACCCATCACGAGTAATTCGTACAGCGTAAAGGTCTCAAATGGAGTTACTCTCCCCACATAGCGAATAAAAAGTTCACCATCTGGATCCATGAGTAGCGTATAGTAGGCCACTAACTCCTGGTTCAAGCGATTAATGGTAAAAAGCACATCGAATAAATCTAAACCTAAGTCTTTTCCATTTCCGATTCCTTCATAAGTGATTTGGTAATCGGTACGATCCTGGCTATCATCAAACACGACGCTAAACGGAAACTCATCTTCTCCTTCTGAATAGAGACCTAGAAACGCAATTCCGTCATTGCCTAAATCTTTCTTATCCAGTTTCAATTCACGGTTCTTTAGCACTGTTTCAAATGATTCACTTACGTACATCATGGCCACTCCTTTCACCATTTGTATTCTCTATTTTACTAGATTCCCTTCTATTTCACAACCAAACACCGAAATCCTACACTTTTCTTCTCTATTAGGTACGAAAAAATTTTCTGTTTGGCCTTTTGCGCACAAAAAAAGAGACTGAAGTTTCCTTCAATCTCTTTTGCAAATTTATGATTAACCTAAACGTTGGCGAGAATCCGCTGCACGTTGCAATGCTTGACCAACATAGTTGATACATAACATCATGATTAAGATTAAGATTGTGGCTGGTAACCAAACCCATAATTTATTTTCAATGATATCCGCATTTTTCGCTGCAGAGATTAATGTACCAAGTGATGGTGTTGTAAATGGTAAACCGAAACCTAAGTAAGTTAACCCCGTTTCAATACCGATGTTCCCTGCTAAACGTAAGATTAAGTTAACAATAATTAATGAACTTAAGTTTGGCAAGATTTCACGGAACATGATACGTAAGTCACTTGAACCTAATGTCTTAGATGCATTTACATAGTCTAAGCTTGCTTCTTGAAGAGTACGTGTTCTGAATAAACGAGCAGAACCTACCCAATAGAAGGCTGTCATGATAAATACAAAGTGGAACATGGTGTAGTTTGGAATTACCGTTACGAACACGATGATAATCATCAATGTTGGCAAAATCATGATAAAGTCAACAACACGCATTAAAGTTGTGTCCACCCATTTACCGTAGTAACCAGAAATCAATCCAACGATGATACCAACGATACATGTCAAGATTGTAACTGAGAACCCAATTAATACTGAGTTACGAGCTCCGATAATTAATAGGGCTAAAACATCACGACCACTTTCGTCTGTCCCTAACAAATGAGCATTTGTTGGGGCTTTATAACGACCTAAGATATTTACTTTAAGAGCTGTATCTTCATTAATAAAAAATGGTCCAATAAAAATAACTAAGAAAATCAATGCTAGTAAAATTAACGCGAAAAGCGCTAATTTATCCTTTAAAAACTCCCGTACAATAACCTGAAAACCAGCAGGCGGTGTAGATACGGTGCTTTCTTCAACAACAGTTTCTTCAACTGTATTTACATTATTTTGCTCCATTTGCTACTCCTCCTTTTATTATTGTACACGTACACGTGGGTCAACAATACTCATAATAATATCTGATAGAAGCGTACCTAGAAGAGTCGCTGTACCAAACAATAATAGTAACGCTAAGATTACTGAGTAGTCACGTCCTGTGATAGATGATACGAATAAGTTCCCCATCCCTGGATATGAGAAAATGTTTTCGATAAACACTGAACCACCGATTAAACCAGTGAATTCATATCCTAAGAAGGCTGCGATTGGCAAGATTGAGTTGCGGAAGATGTGGCGGTTGAACACAACATTTTCAGGAACCCCTTTCGCACGTGCAGTACGAACGTAGTCTTGACTCTTCGCATCAATAACCCCTGTACGTAAGTATTGAATTGTACCTGTAGTCGAAAGAATCGCCATCGTAAACGCTGGTAAAAGCATATGATGGAATTTGTTTACATAATAGCCAATTGTTCCAGCAACTACATCTGAATCGACAGATCCACGAGTTGGGAACCAACCTAATGTATAACCAAATAACCATAATAATACTAACGCAAATACGAATACTGGGATTGAGTAAGTAATAAAGGTATATACTACGATTACTTTATCAGCCCAAGTGTTTTGGAAACGACCTGCAATCATCCCTAATGGTAATGCAATTAAGTAAGTCAAAATCAATGTTAATAATGATAACCATACTGTGTTACCAATACGTTCACCGATTAATTTCGTTACTTCATATTTGTAAGTATAACTTTGACCGAAGTCTCCGCGGAATGCTTTTGAAATCCAGTTCCAATATTGAACAGGAAGCGGATCATAGAATCCGGCTTTCACACGTAACGCTTCAATTGTATTTGGATCCGTTTCTGGAGTAATTAAACCTGTAAATGGATCCCCTGGCATCATCTTCGCGATTAAGAATGCTAACACACTAAGGATGAAGATTTGTGGCAACATCAATAACACACGACGTAAAATGGTTTTCCACATAATTAGTTTCCTCCTTTTGGATTAAATGCAACAGAGTGTGTGTCAGAGATTTTTTGTAAATCAAACACACGACCGTTTTCATCATAATAAAGTTTTTGATTTTCTTGATAGAACTTTTCAGCTTCTTTACGACGAAGTTTGTTTGCTTCACGGTTTTCTGGATCGATTACCGGAATCGCAGACAATAGACGTTTAGTATAGATGTGTTGTGGGTTAGCGTAGATATCTTCCGCTTTACCTGTTTCAACAAAACGTCCACGGTACATGATGAATAACTCATCACACATATGTTTTACAACCCCAAGGTCATGGGAAATAAATAAGTAACTTAAGTTGAACTCATCTTGGATACGTTTCATGTAATTTAACACTTGCGCTTGTACAGATAAGTCTAACGCTGATACTGGTTCGTCAGCGATGATTAAACGTGGGTTACTTGCTAAGGCACGAGCAACACCAATACGTTGTCTTTGACCACCTGAGAACTGGTGTGGATATTTTAATAAGGCTTCTTCAGATAATCCGATAATTTCCATTAATTCGATAACGCGTTTTCTCTCTTCATCTGGAGATAAACGTTCGAAGTTTCTTAATGGTTCAGCCACGATATCTAAGATACGTTTTTTAGGGTTAAAACTTGACAGTGAATCTTGGAAAATCATTTGTACGTTACGGTTGTAGTCTGAAGTACGACGACGTGCTTTGTTTGTTACGTCTTCACCTTCATAGATCACTTTACCGCTTGTTACGTGTTCGAGACCAATAATCGATTTACCAATTGTAGATTTCCCAGAACCAGATTCTCCAACAAGACCGTAAGTTTTCCCTTCTTCGATTTCAAGTGACACTCCATCTACCGCATAAACATGATCCGTTACTCGGTTAAAGAAGCCACTACGAATCGGATAGTGAACTTTTAAATCTTCAATGGTTACAAAACCGCTCATTATGCTTCCTCCCCTTCAAAATGGAAATGTTTATAACATGTACAACGAACGAAGTGATTTGGTCCAACTTCGTGAAGTGTTGGATTTTCTTCGTGAGCGTCCGCTGAAATCCACGGAATACGTGGAGCAAAACGGCAACCTTTACGTGGTAATTTTGGTAATGGTGGCACTGTTCCTTTGATTACATGTAATTCTTGACCTTCTGAACCCGCTTGTGGGATTGATTGTAATAATGAACGTGTATAAGGATGTTGTGGATTTGTAAACAGCTCCTCAACTGGTGCTACTTCAACAAATTGTCCAGCATACATCACGGCTACACGGTCAGCTGTTTCTGCTACTACACCAAGGTCGTGAGTGATTAAGATGATTCCAGATTCCGTTTCTTTTTGGATATCATTTAATAAGTCTAAGATTTGCGCTTGGATTGTTACGTCTAAGGCAGTTGTTGGTTCATCGGCAATAATAATTGGTGGTTTACATGATAATGCAATCGCGATAACCACACGTTGACGCATCCCACCTGATAATTCGTGTGGATATTGTTTGTAAGTACGTTGTGGGTTTGGAATCCCTACTTGTCCTAACAATTCTAATACGCGTTCAGTACGTTCTTTTTCATTTAAGTCTGTATGATAATAAAGAGCTTCATCGATTTGAGCCCCAATTGTCATCAATGGATTTAATGAAGCCAATGGATCTTGGAAAATCATACCGATGTCGTTTCCGCGGATCTTGTTGTACAACGCTTCGTTTAAATTTACTAAGTTTACATCGTTATAAATGATGTCCCCTGTAATCTTTGTATTATTTTTATTGTGTAAGCCCATGATGGTTGTCGCTAATGTAGATTTCCCACATCCTGACTCTCCAACGATGGCCAAAATTTCATTTTTTTCTAATGTTAAAGATACATTATCTACTGCATCATAAAAATCATCTTTGATACGGAAACCAACATGTAAATTATTGATTTCTAATAGTGGCTTATCAATTGTCAAATCCGATTCCTCCTTATTTTCTTTTTTCAGTGAACTATTTCAATTCTTAAAATAATAAAACAACGTTTCTATTATACGTTGCATGCTCTCTAAATGCAAATTGTATGACAATTTGAGCGCAGATACAGCGTATTTTTAGTTTACCATGAATCAATCTTGATTACCATTATTTATGAGCAAAAAATTAACTTTTCTCATGTTATTTTAATTTTGAACCCAAAATTCATCCTAAACACGTCATTAATACGTTTTCATTGGACATCACAATTTCCACAATAAAAAAAGAGACAAACCGAAGTCCATCTCTTTTGAATTCTTATTTAGCAGCAGCATCGCTTGTTAACTCAATTTGATAGAGGTCAGATTTTCGACTGCCTAAATTTACATCGTAGTATTTCACGCGTTTGTTAACTGCTGTAATTGATTCTCCGACTAACGTTGGGAAGATAAACGCTTTATCATGAACGTATTTTTGCCATTCTTTGTAGAATTCAACGTTTTTAGCTGAATCGAATGCATCTGTTGAAGCGATTTTCTTCATGATTGCAGTTCCTTCAGCATCCACATAACGTTCAAAGTTGAATTTTGCAGATTCACCGAATAATCCTTCTGGATTTGGATCATAACCTGTAGACCAACCACCAGCGAATACATCGATTTCTGGATCATCCGCTTGAACTTTATCATAGAATGAGTTCAATTCAATCGTACGTCCTGTGTAAAGTTTTACATCTAACCCAATTTCTTTCCACCAGTTCAAGTATTGTTGAACAAGTGATTCATTGGCATCATCACGAGTACGTGCTGCAAAGTTGATTTGTAATTTAGAACCATCTTTGTTTTCACGTAATCCGTCACCATCAACATCTTTATATCCCGCTTCATCTAGCAATTGTTTTGCTTTTTCTGGATTATAAGTAAATCCTTCTTGTTCCTTATTATATACGTCTTTGAAGAATGGAATAATAATTGAGTTTGTAGAATGTTGTAGTCCATTGTATAAGTTTTGTCCTGCAGCTTCAATATCTAATGCATAGGCCATTGCTTGGCGAAGCTTTGCATCGCTCATTTTTGCATTTGGATCTGTTACGTTTTTACCTGCTGCAGCATCATATTTTCCTAAGTGGAATCCGATATACTCATAAGCCGAAGCTAATTTACCTAAGAACGTTACATTAGTTAATCCTTTGAAAGCTTCATATTGGGAATTTGGCATCTCTGCTATATCATAGTTTCCTGCTTTCATTTCAGATACAATATTCGCTGGAGACACAACTTCCATTACAACCTTGTCTACTTTCGCAACTCCCTTGTAGTAGTGTTCATTTGGAACTAATGTAACAGACTCCCCAGGAGTAATTGATTGAAGTTTAAATTGTCCTAAACCAACAAATTTTGTGCCACGAACATAATCACTTTGCTCCCATTCAGCTATAGGTATATCTTTAAAGATATGTTTTGGCATAATGTAATTACATAATGATCCCCCAGCTAGTTGCATCGATGGACTCATTTCTTTGAATTGGATTTTAACCGTATAGTCATCTACCTTTTGAAGACCAGATACACTTGTTGCCTTTCCTTCATGGTATTCTTCCATACCGACTACATTTTTATAATCCTCATCGTAACGAATACCTGTATAATCTTTATCCCCAATTGATTGATACGCGAAAATATAATCGTCAATTGTTACTGGTTGTCCATCCGACCATTTATATTCTTTAGAATTTAATGAAACCGTTGCTGTTTTGTTTTCTACATCGAACTTAACGCTAGCAAGACCAGTATTCGTTAATTTACGATTCTCGTCATATTCAAACATACCTTCATCAATTAAACCACCAATGGTTGAATCCGTTGTGACTTGAGACAACTCATCCGGAAAAATTCCAGAAAATGGTGAAGCTGATACAATGGCATATTTTAATGTTCCACCTTTAATAGGGGTTCCATCATGAGTTACTTCTGAAGCAAATTTCGTTTGAGTAGTATTCGTAGCACTACTTGTAGTTGTGGTTGTTGAACTATTGTTATTGCCACCACAAGCTGCCAAAGTTAACGCCGTCGTTGCTGAAAACAGAATCATCATATTTTTCTTTTTCATATTCATTCTCCGTTCTATAAATTGGTTGTGATTTTCAATCCATAAATTTATGTTGAATTTATAATACAGTAACTCTTTCCAATTTGCAAGCATTTTTTAATCTTTTTTTAATCTTAATCATCTTTTTTTCATTTTATCTCTTTTTAACAAAAAAACAAGTCTAGACATTCTAGACTTGTTTTTTTATTCTTTTCTTATTTAGTTCCTGTTTCAGAAGTTAATTCGATTTGGTAAACTTGAGATTTAGAACCACTTGTTGCAATTGAAGTGTCAT
>CAJPNA010000011.1 GCA_905371865.1 uncultured Carnobacterium sp. | reverse complement strand
TGAAAAAATTCAAAAAGATGGATATGTGCGTGTGCGCGTCGATGGCGAGATGCATGAAGTCACTGAAGAGCTGAATTTAGAGAAGAACAAAAAGCATAATATTGAAATCGTTGTGGACCGTATCGTGGTGAGTGATAAGAGTCGTTCTCGTTTGTTCGATTCGATTGAAGCAGCCCTTCGTTTAGCGGAGGGGTATGCCATTGTCGATGTGATTGGTGGGGAAGAACATCTCTTTAGCGAACACCATTCATGTCCGATTTGTGGATTTACAGTTGGCGAATTAGAGCCGCGTCTTTTCTCCTTTAATGCGCCATTTGGAGCTTGTCCGGAATGTGATGGCCTTGGATCAAAACTCGAAGTGGACTTGGAATTAATTGTTCCTGATAAGAGTTTGACTTTAGAAGAAGGAGCGCTTGTTCCATGGAATCCTATTAGCTCCAACTATTATCCATCAATGCTCAGCCAATTTTGTGAGCAATTTAAGATTCCGATGAATATTCCGTTTGAAAAATTGACACAGTCACAAGTGAATATGGTTCTGTATGGGTCCGGAGATGCTACTTTCCAATTCCATCATGAAAATGAATTTGGTGGAGTCCGAGATGTAGAAATCCCATTTGAAGGCGTGGCAGTGAATGTGGAACGCCGCTATCGTGAAACCAATAGTGATTTTACTAGAGAACAAATGCGCCAATATATGAACGAATCCGAATGTAAGAGATGTCATGGCTTCCGTTTAAACGAACAAGCCTTATCTGTCAAAGTAGGCGGAAAAAATATTAGCGAAGTCCTCTCTCTGTCTGTGGATGATGAGATTGATTTCTTCAAAGACTTAAACTTATCGGAGACAGATGAGAAAATCGCAGCTCCAATCTTAAAAGAAGTAAGTTCACGATTGAAATTCTTACGCAATGTCGGCTTGCAATATTTAACATTAAGCCGAGCTGCAGGAACTTTATCGGGGGGAGAAGCGCAACGAATTCGTTTAGCCACTCAAATCGGTTCAAACCTTTCGGGCGTGCTCTATATTTTAGATGAACCGTCGATTGGACTTCACCAACGCGATAATGACCGCCTAATTGAGTCCTTGAAGAGCATGCGAGACCTTGGAAATACCTTGATTGTGGTAGAACATGACGAAGATACCATGCGTGCTGCCGATTACTTGATTGATATCGGTCCAGGTGCGGGTGAATTCGGTGGCGAGATTATCGCTGCGGGCACTCCAACAGAAGTGGAGAAGAATGCGAAATCTCTGACAGGTCAATATTTAGCTGGAAAAAAATACATTCCAGTCCCAAGCGAACGCCGCAGGGAAGATAAGGGTTGGATCCACTTAAAAGGCGCTGCGGAAAATAACTTACGCGGCATCGATGTGGATGTGCCACTTGGACGCTTTGTGGCCGTTACAGGGGTATCGGGTTCTGGTAAGAGCTCACTTGTCAACAGCGTATTGAAGAAAGCTTTAGCGCGTGAGATTACACGTACGAAGGAAAAACCAGGGAAGTTCAAGAGCATTTCTGGATTTGAAAATCTCGATAAGATTATCGATATCGACCAAAGCCCAATCGGAAGAACCCCTCGAAGCAATCCAGCGACGTATACGGGTGTATTCGATGATATTCGTGATTTATTCGCAACCACAAATGAAGCGAAAATCCGCGGATATAAGAAAGGGCGCTTCAGTTTTAACGTGAAGGGTGGACGATGCGAATCTTGTAAAGGGGACGGCATTCTGAAAATCGAAATGCATTTCCTACCAGACGTATATGTGCCGTGTGAAGTTTGCCATGGAACGCGTTATAACTCTGAAACGCTCGAAGTGAAATACAAAGGAAAGAGTATCGCGGATATTCTTCAATTGACCGTTGATGAAGCGGTAGAATTCTTCCAAGCCGTACCAAAAATCAAACGCAAATTACAAACGATTAAGGATGTTGGACTTGGCTATGTCACACTTGGGCAATCTGCCACAACGCTCTCTGGAGGAGAAGCACAACGGATGAAGTTAGCCAGCGAACTCCAACGTGTTTCAACAGGAAATACGTTCTACGTGCTTGATGAACCAACGACAGGACTACATACGGATGATATCGCACGTCTGCTTGAAGTATTGAATCGTTTAGTAGAAGCTGGAAACACCGTTCTTGTCATCGAACATAACTTAGATGTCATTAAGACCGCTGACTATATCATTGATATGGGACCAGAAGGCGGTAGCGGTGGTGGACTTGTCATTGCGACAGGGACGCCTGAAGAAGTGGCCAAAGATAAAAACAGTCACACAGGTCGTTATTTAAAACGCGCTTTAGAAGCAGCCGACTCTCATAAAAAGAAGTAGAAAATCGCTAGAAGAGATAGTTTGAAGAAGTTAGTTATGCTATACTCAACATAGATCATTTCTCAGGGGGAAACTTGAATGAACATGAAAGAATTAGTCGGCAAGAAAGCTGCAGAATATGTAGAAAGTGGAATGACGGTTGGATTAGGAACTGGTTCGACTGCCTACTATTTTGTGGAAGAAATCGGTCGACGAGTAAAAGAAGAAGGACTTGAAATTGTTGGAGTAACGACTTCTTTAGCAACGAAGAAACAAGCAGAAGAACTTGGAATTCCATTGAAGAGTGTGGATGAAGTGGATTATATCGACATAACGATTGACGGCGCAGACGAAATCGCTCCAGATTTTTCAGGAATCAAAGGTGGTGGCGGCGCGTTATTATTCGAAAAAATCGTTGCAGAGCAATCAAAGAGCGTTATCTGGATTGTAGACGAATCAAAAATGGTGGATTACCTAGGTCGTTTCCCATTACCAGTCGAAGTGGTGCCTTATGGTTCAGAACAATTATTCAAACGTTTTGAAGCGCTAGGATACAAACCAACGTTCCGCGAACGCGACGGAGAACGCTACTTAACCGATAGCAAAAACTACATTATCGACTTGGATGTCTATCCAATTAAAGATCCAATCGCATTTGGAGAAAAAATCAAAGGCATGACAGGTGTGGTAGAGCAAGGACTCTTCACAAACATGACAGATATCGTGCTTGTAGGAACTCCTGATGGGGTTGTCGTAAAACAATTCTAAAAAATAACCCGCTTAGAGTCATCGACGATGCGTGATTCTAAGCGGGTTTTTGTTAGAGTAAACCGTGTCGAATAGCACACGGTTTATTTAAGAGGAGCATGCACTTTTACAATTTGTGTACGAAAATCAAGGCGGAGTGTGCTATACTAGTAAAGATTTAGTACTGAAAGGATCTGATGAAATGTCATCATTCATGGAAAAAAGAAAAGGGCTGCTTTGTACATTTGCTGTAGCAGTTGTTGCAGTTATACTTGGCGATTTATTCCCCGTGATTGGAAGTGCGGTATTTGCCATTATTTTAGGGATGGTCTTAAACCAATTTTGGAAAATCCCAAGTGATTTTAGACCAGGTATCAATTACTCAGCGAAAAAATTATTACATTACTCCATTATCGCGCTTGGATTTACAATGTCGTTTGCGCAAGTGAGCCAAACAGGTGCGTCTTCGTTCCCAGTGACGATTGTGACCATTTCCATTGCGTTTCTAACAGCGCTATTTGTAGGGAACTTCTTCAAACTTTCTCGTCCATTGAAGATTCTTGTTGGATTCGGGACTGCAATTTGCGGGGGCTCAGCAATTGCCGCAGCTTCACCAATCATTAAAGCAGAAGACGATGAAGTAGCGTTATCGATTTCGACCATCTTCCTTTTCAACGTCGTCGCAGTATTCCTATTCCCATTCTTAGGACATATGATGGGTATGGACGCGTCTCAGTTCGGGCTTTTCGCAGGAACAGCGATTAACGATACATCAAGTGTGGTCGCAGCTGGCGCAAGTTACAGTGCGGAAGCCCTAGAAATCGCGACAATCGTAAAACTGACTCGTGCGTTGATGATTGTTCCAGCGTGTATTGTGTTATCTTTAGTGGAAGCTCATCGCATGAAACAAGAAGGACTAACTGTACAATGGAAGAAAAACGTGCCAATGTTTATCATTTGGTTCATAGTCGCTTCGATTATTACAAGCGTGGGCTTATTCCCAAGTTTCCTTGTACCATATGCAAAATTAGCGTCTAAATGGTTGATGGCGATGGCATTAGCCGGTATCGGAATGCAAGTATCCTTCAAACAATTCAAAGAAGCAGGGGCAAAACCAATCTTAACGGGTCTAGCAACTTGGTTTATGGTGGCTGTTTCTAGCTTAATCATGCAGTACTTCGTTTTATAGAAAGGATATCTCATGAAAAGATTATTAGGACTCGGGTTTTGGATTAGCGCCTTATACTTTGTCTTATATACAAAAATTCCAGCACTACAAGCCTTCGTGAACACACCAGTAGGACCGTATGTGCATGTTGCGATGGTTATTTTACTCATCGTAGGGATTTTCTTCTACGTACTGCGCATAATCCATTATTTATTTTTCCCGTAAAAATACAAAAAGAGCTTAGGCATTGCCTAAGCTCTTTTTGCTTTAACGTTGTGCAAGATGTTTCCAATCAATCCCGCGGGCATCACACCAGTTTTGGAGGCTTGGTGCGACCACTATAGGAGCTTGTTGGAGACTAGAAATACTATCTGCACCGACAAGCATTAAGATCGTTGTGAGTTGCTCTTTCCATGTTTGAACCGTATGAATCGCGTCTTGAAGGGAGTTGACTTTCCGTACGAGATGCAACATTTCACCAGACAATCCGACAAGGGTAGCTCCTAGAGCGAAGCATTTGGCCATGTCCATCGGTGTCTTCACCCCGCCGGAAGCGATGATTGGGGTGCGGCTTCCTTGGGCTTCCATGAGCGACGTCAAGGTCGTTTGTCCCCAGTCTTCTAGGAAATCGAGTTTGTCTTCCTTGCGACGGCCGTTTTCGATTTTAGCGAAATTCGTGCCACCAGTACCGCTAATGTCGATTGCGCTCACTCCGATACTTTCTAGTTGTGCAATGGCTTCACGGCTAAATCCAAATCCGACTTCTTTGACGATAACGGGAACGGCACTCGCTTTGACGATTTCTTCGATGTTTTTAAGCCAGTTGCTAAAGACACGGTCTCCCTCTGGCATCACGAGTTCTTGTGAACGGTTGACGTGAATTTGAATCGCATTTGCTTCGATGATGTCGACAGCTCGTTTAGCAGCCTCGGCATCGTAATGTGCCCCAAAGTTTGCGAAGAGGATTCCATTTGGATTTTCTTGACGAATCACCTTGAAGCCTTTCGCACTTTCAGGAAACTTCATCGCGATGCTCATCGAACCTGTCGCCATTGCCATGCCCGTTTCACGAGCCAAGATGGCTAGGCGTTGGTTTAACGCAGTCGTGAGTGGGCTACCACCCGTGATGGCGTTGATGAAGAATGGAACGTCAAAGGTGAGTCCAGCAAGCTTGGTCTGCAGTGACACATCTGCCACATCAACGGTTGTGAAGGGATGATGCACGAAGCGCGTTTCCACGAATTCGGGAGCGCTCGTTGCACGGTATTGCTGGTTCGCATGACCGACATGCTCGTCCTTTCGATTCATTTGTTGTTGAAATAAATCCATCATTAATCTCCTTTACCAGGCTTCTGCGATGGTCAGCGGAAGCACTTGAATTTGAGCCTTGGCCCATTGAGTTTCAATTTGTTGTCTTTGAGTTTCGTTTTGTGTAAAGCAAATGCCACAGTCGCCACCACCAGCACCGGACGTTTTTGCGCAGGCATCCACCTGTTCTGCAAGGTCACAGAGTGTTTGAAGTGCGGGCGTTTCAATTTCCAGCTGCATCACTTGTGCAAATTCATTTAAGAGTGCACGGTTAGCACGGATGCCTTCTTGTAAGGCTGGGATGTCTTGTTGGTTCCAAGCGTTTTGTAAGCCTTCAACGATGGCGTGACTTTTTGCAAGAAATTCCTTGTAAAAAGAACTGTCGGTTTCGACTTTGCGTGTCTTTTCTGTTGCTTGAATGAGTGAATCTGTGATAGCGACTTGTCCTGTCCATCCTACTAAGAGGGTGAAGTTTGGGATTTCTGGGAGGTGTTCAATGGTGAGGTCTTTCCAGTTGGAATCACAAATTTCTTTGATAGTTTGGCTTTGTAATTGTTCGAGTAATTCGCTTCGGTCCGGGCTTGTATAATACACCATTCCTCCAAAAGAAGAGGCGGCGATATCTCCAAAGGATCCACGTTGGGATAGGCGGAGATTCGTTAAAACACTCAGCTTATAAAGGAGTAGCGGGGTTCTCGGAGTTTCGTAAAAATCAAGAACGGCTTGAATCGTTGCGACCACAACGGCACCACTCGAACCGAGTCCATATTTAATACCACGCTTAGCGACATCGAGTTCACTTGTGATCGAAAGCGAGTAGAGGGCATTTGTAGGTTTCCCAGTTTCTCGAACATATTGTTCTGCGACCAGAATCGCTTCTTCGACTAGTTTATAGGGATGCTCTCCTTTTGCACGGAATAGTTCTTCTTCGCGAGTCCATTTCACAACGAGGTCTGGATTTTGCGTAGAGGTTAAGGTTCCTACACTACTAGCTTCCTCGATTGTAACGGTTAAGTAGCGCGACACAGCTGCAATAATGGCACCGTGTCCGGGTTCGACAACCGCATATTCCCCAGCGATAAAAAGTTTACCGGGAGCTTTTGAAGTAATCGTCACGCGCTCACTTCCCTTCAAAAGCGGCATGAGAAGCGTTCCATTCGTCTTCCGTTAGCGTGCGAATGCCTTCTCCTGGAAGCGTAGGGATGAGTTTTTCACTCGGGAATACTTTGCCAAGCTCTTCCATAATCACAGGAATATCACTCGCCTTGCAGATGACTTTGACGTTTGGACCGGCATCCATCGTGAAGTAGGCCGGAATGCCTCGTTCTTCTCGAATCGTGCGAATCGTTTGTTGGGCGACAATACTCTGCGGTTCGAAATAACAGAATGGAGGGTTACTTGCTAGCATCGTAGCGTGCATTTTCATGCCGTTAAATTCCGCAATAGAGCCGATACGATGAATGTCGCGGTCTTTGATGGCCTCTTTAATATCGGCTAAATCGGTTGCCGCAGAAGTGACCCAACCTTCATAAAATGGTGAAGTAGAAACAGTCAATTCCATACCAGCACGACTTGAAATCTTCTTCTCGGCCGCGCTCACAACGATGATAATCATCCCGATGTCAAAGTTCGCATCGTCGACAGGAATCGCCATACTGTTCTCGTTGGAGTCTCCTTTATTCCATTCGACAAATCCGCCAAAGAGACTACGAGTAGCACTGCCGCTCCCACGACGCGCGTAAGTCGATAATTGTTGGGCAGGCAAGTG
Organism: uncultured Carnobacterium sp.; assembly: GCA_905371865.1. Taxonomy (GTDB): domain Bacteria; phylum Bacillota; class Bacilli; order Lactobacillales; family Aerococcaceae; genus Granulicatella. Next base: position 9,348 of record CAJPNA010000011.1, on the reverse strand, counting down.
AAGGCCTGTCGCCTCGTTCATCGCACCTGCCAGTGCCGCAAAGGCGGAAGCAGAGCTTGCAAGACCTGCTGCAGTTGGGACAAAATTCAAGCTCTCGACGCGAGCACGGCGCGAGTCTCCCGTTTCAGCGCGGAATAAGTCTAAGAAGCGTGTGATTTTAGCCGTCGCAGCTTCGTCTTGTTTGGCGCCATTGAGGTAGAACTCGTCTTCTGTTAAGGCATCTGTGAGTTCGACTTTTGTATCGGTATAAAAGGCTTCAAGGGTTAAAGAGAGGCTACTATTCATCGGAATGAAGAGCTCTTTATTTTCTTTTCCCCAATATTTAATGAGTGCGATATTTGTATGCGCACGCGTAATTCCGATCGATGTGGTCATTAGCTCTTCTCCTTTTTGGCGAGCGACTGAATCCAGACCGCTTGCGCTCCTTTTTTCATGAATTGTTCTTGTAAATGAAGGGCGTCTTCCTCGGTTTCAACGAGGGCAATCATACATCCGCCAAGGCCGCCACCTGTGACTTTTGCCCCGAGTGCGTTGTTTTGATGGGCCGTATCGACGAGTGTATCAATGACGTCATGAGACACGCCGAGTTGTTGGAGGCGTTCATGATTTTCGCTCATCAGTTGCCCTAGTTTTTGCGGGTCTTGTTCCTCGATGGCTTCTTTTGTTTCATTCACGATGGCGCCAATCGATTGTACCGCGTCTGAACCAGTTTCCTGTGTGATAGGGTCGATGATGCGTTCTTGCAAGGTACTCACATGCTGCACCGCTTGCTTTGTATTCCCAGTGACCCCAGAATCAGCAATCACGAGGTACGCTGGCATATCGAGGTGGAGCGTTTGTAGTTCTTGTTCTTTTTGGAAAAATACAGGACGCGTCCCGCTCGTTGTTGCCGTATCGACACCGCTTGGATTTCCATGCGAAATGGTTTCTGCCCCTTGAACGATGTCCCATAAGTTTTTTTCAGGAAGAGTCGCATCACAGAAATCAAAAATGGCACGCACTACCGCAACGCTGACCGCAGCGCTGGAGCCCATTCCACGTTCTACAGGAATCGTAGACTCAATCGAGAGCGTATACGCATGAGCCGTCACTTCTTTTGCAGAGGCCGCTTTGAAAGCTTCGCGAATCGCAAACTGTAGCCCTGCCATCGAAGTAGGCATCTCATCCACGTCGCCTGTATAAAGTTCACTTTGAATCGTTTGGCCCTCTTTAGAAGAAACGATATCTGCCTTCACGTAAACCGCGTCAATCGGCAAAGCAATTGCTGGTTCGTGGTACACTACGGCATGCTCACCGGCAAGAATAATCTTCCCGTTTGCCAGGCCTGTTCCTGTTTGTGGTTTCATACGACAAATCCTTTCCTTATATTCACTTTTCATTCTACTAAATCCACGCCCTTACGTAAACAAACACGGCGATTTCATGGGAAAAACTTAAGAGAATCAGAAATAGAAACCGCGTTCAACATGTGGTACAATTCAAGAATAGGACTCAGTAGCTGAAGGAGACGAATCCGTTGAAAGAAAACGAGACGTATTACAAAATTCAAAGAAGTGAATGGAGCCAGTACGAAGGCGCACATCCATTCACAATGACGAGAGAAGAACTTGCGCACTTAACATCATTAAACGACCGCATTTCCCTACAGGACGTGCAAGAAGTGTATGTGCCAATGCTCGATTATTTCGATTTATACTTTAAAAAACATATTGAATTACGCACGGAGGAACAGCAATTTCTTCATCAAACGAAGAAGACGGTTCCGTTTATTATCGGGGTATCTGGGAGTGTGGCCGTTGGGAAGAGTACGACAGCACGCTTGATGCAAACGATGCTACAACAACGCTACCCGGATAAGCGAGTGTTTCTAATGACCACAGACGGATTCTTATTACCGACTCAGGAGCTGATTAACCGCGGTATTTTAGATCGCAAAGGATTCCCGGAAAGTTACGACATGGAAGCTCTCGTTCATTTCTTACTCGAAGTGAAGACCGGTAATCCAAGCGTAGATGCGCCGGTGTATTCGCATGAGATTTACGATATTGTGCCAGGGCAAGTGCAGACGATTGAGTCGCCCGACATCTTGATTGTAGAGGGGATTAATGTGTTGCAACTGCCGCCAAATCGTGAAATTTACGTAAGTGATTTCTTCGACTGGTCGATTTTCGTAGATGCCGATGCAACGTTGATTGAGCAATGGTACTTAGAGCGTTTCGATTTGTTGATGGACCGTGCGAAATCTCAGCCGGATAACTATTACTATCAATACGCGATTGGGAATCGTGCGGACGCGATTGCGATGGCGAAAGATGTGTGGAAGAAGACTAACCTGAAGAACCTTAAAGAGTACATCTTACCAACGAAAACCCGCGCCGACTTCATCCTACATAAAACAGTGGGACATCATATTGACTTTGTGCAAATTAAAAAATATTAGGTATATCGATTACTTAAAATCCTTGCGGATTTGTTTATAGTCGCTGTAATGGGGCACCGGATTGAGCCTACGTCTCAATCTCTACCAAGCTTCAAACTGACTCTACGGGTTTTACCCTAGAGTCAGTATTTCACATTGGTTGCTATCCCCCATTACCGCTACTATAAAATCCGCTCGATTTTTCGTAATCGATTATTTTATTTAGGATAGGAGACCGAGCGTTCAGAAATGGAACGTTGGACTGGAACAACGCAAAGGACTCTATCCGAGTCATGCGGCTGTTTCAGGAAACGCACGCCATTTCTGCGAGGTTGACTTCGACTATTTGTACAAAGTCATATTTACTCTGTTTTTGTAGGTGAAGCGGTACGGGTTTCTTAGTAAGAGTACGGGGAATCGTAAGAAGGAATACATCTGTAATTGGTGCGGAAAATTTATTTTCTAATCCTTAAAAATGCTCTTTAAAATGCGGAATAGTAGTGGTACAATGTAGGTGAAAAAATTGTAGCTTGTAGTATGGTTTCTTTAATAATGAGGTGAGAACATGTACTTAAAAAGTGATCAAGATAATCATCAAAAACTACCGACTTATGGAGCAGCACCTTACCTATACATAAGTATGCTTGTGCTGAATTTAACGGGGTTGCTACTGAGTCAGTCAGTACTCCAGAGTGGACTGTTAACGGGTGGATTCAGAGATTTATTTTATCTAGTTGGATTCCTCTTAATGATTATTGCAGCGAGAATTCAGTGGCTCTGCGGAGTGAAGTCGTTTATTAGCATAAGTATCCAAACTATGGAATTCAAGACAACAGGAATTTATGCGCGCACACGAAATCCGATTTACTTTTCGTGGTGGCTCTGCTGCATCGGGATTACCCTAACCATGCATAATATGTGGCTACTTCTTCTGATTCCGATCCAGTGGGTAATAATAACCGTCGTGATTCGTAATACCGAGGAAAAATGGCTTTATGAAATATACGGTGAGGCCTATAAGGACTATTGCGCAAGAGTAAACCGATGGATTCCGCTGAAGAAAATTAAATAATCCAACTAAATAAATTTGTAGAAACTAGCCAGTAGCATGTCTATTGGCTAGTTTTTTTGTAAAAAAGCAAAAAGTAGCATATTTGCTACTGTAGCATATATGCTACATTTCAAAAATATAAAACACAATTTTTGAACGTGGTGTCAACAGTTAAAAACGTTGATTTGACAATGTTCTTGAAGGGTGCAATGAGCGAGTGTATACGTTATATACTAATTTATATATTTGAATGAAAGCTTGGTGTAGCGCGGAAAACGGGCTGTAAAAATCCGAACAAAAAATCCAGTTTTTTTAAGTAATTTTCGGGCTTTTCTGTTACAATGAAAAAGAACTAAAACTAAGGAGGCCTCTTATGACAGCTCAAACCACTTCATTAGAAAAGATTATCGTGCTCGACTTCGGTAGTCAGTACAACCAGTTGATTACGCGCCGTATTCGTGAATTCGGTGTGTTTAGCGAGTTGCTACACAACGACATTACAGCCGAAGAAATTAAGGCACATGGCAATGTAAAAGGGATTATTTTCTCAGGGGGACCACATAGCGTTTATGCAGAGGATGCTTTTACCGTGGATCCTGCGATCTTTGAATTGGGAATTCCAGTGCTTGGGATTTGCTACGGGATGCAACTGACAACGCATCTGTTCGGTGGGAAGGTAGAATCGTCTACAACGCGTGAATATGGTTCTGCGAAAGTCGATGTTTTTAACACGACTTCAGGCATTTTCAAAGGGTTAGCTGAAGAGGAAGAGGTACTCATGAGCCACGGCGACCGTATTACAGCGATTCCTGAAGGCTTCGGCGTGACGGCTTCGAATGCGCACACGCCATTTGCGGCTTTTGAAAATCAAGAACGTCGCATCTACGGCGTACAGTTCCACCCAGAAGTGCGCCACAGTATTCACGGGAATGACATGCTTCGTAACTTCGTGTTCGATATTTGTGGGGCAACAGGCGACTGGTCAATGGACAGCTTTATTGAAATGGAAATTGCGAAAATTCGCGAAAAAGTGGGTAATAAGAAAGTCTTGCTTGGATTATCTGGCGGGGTAGACTCAAGTGTCGTTGGGGTTCTCTTGCAAAAAGCAATCGGCGACCAACTGATCTGTATTTTCGTAGATCACGGCTTGCTTCGTAAAGGGGAAGGCGACCAAGTAATGGAGAGCCTTTCTGGTAAATTTGGCCTCAACATTATCCGCGTGAACGCTCAGGAACGTTTCCTATCGAAACTAAAAGGCGTGAGCGACCCTGAACAAAAACGGAAGATTATCGGAAATGAGTTCGTGTACGTATTCGACGACGAAGCGGCAAAACTCACAGACGTGGATTTCCTTGCGCAAGGAACGCTTTATACTGACATCATCGAATCCGGAACGAAAACAGCGCAAACCATCAAGTCTCACCATAACGTAGGGGGACTTCCAGAGGACATGCAGTTCGAGCTCATCGAACCACTGAACACGCTCTTCAAAGACGAAGTGCGCGCTCTTGGAACGGCGCTTGACATGCCAGACTCTATCGTATGGCGCCAACCATTCCCAGGACCAGGACTCGGCATCCGTGTGCTTGGGGAAGTGACCGAAGAAAAACTTGAAATCGTCCGCGAATCAGACGCCATCTTACGCGAAGAAATCGCCAAAAACGGCCTCGAACGCGACGTATGGCAATACTTCACGGTGCTTCCAGGCATCCGCAGCGTTGGGGTAATGGGAGACGGCAGAACGTACGACTACACAATTGGGATCCGTGCCGTAACGAGTATCGACGGTATGACGAGTGACTTTGCTCGCCTTCCATGGGAAGTGCTGCAAACCATCAGCGCCCGTATCGTCAATGAAGTAGCGCACGTCAACCGCGTCGTCTACGATATCACGAGCAAACCGCCCGCTACAATTGAGTGGGAGTAGAAACAATTATTATAAGAATTGTAATTTTAAGCATACTCCGACAGAACTGACCAATCCTATTTTGTGTATTGGAGAAAAATAGAATAAAAGGATATATTGGAAGAGATAATATTAAATTACATCAGGAATGGATTGATAAATGGAAGGTCTATGTTCCTAAACCGAATAATATAGGAGCAGAATTAAATGATGATATTTTAAATTCCTTTTTCGGAGAACCCAATAGTATTTGCACAGAAGCGTATATGGCTGTTGGAGTATGTACGATTACGGATATGGATGTAGTAGGTGCGACAAACCTATGTAATATCTAATTAGTAAATTTGTTAGGTTTTTACACAAGCAGGCTAAAGCAAGTCAAGATACCTCAAGAAAGCTTACAGATTTTTACTTTAACAAGGTTTTATCAAGAACTCAGATATTGATGGGACTAATCCTATTGATAATATCGATGAACAATTGCTTAATAAATATAACCTTTCGATAAAAGAAAGGTCATAAGAAAAAATCAATAAAGGATATGGAGAAGATTTAGGAATGATACAAGATATAATTGTTAATCTTATTGTTGCAATAATCTCTTATCTTGCTTCAATTATATTTCATAATAGATTAAGGATGAAGATATGGTTTCAGTCTATTTTACGACGGAATAAAAAGATTAGAGTGAGTTGTGCATACCTTTTCCAAATAAAACAAGATGGCAAATACCTTTTGATACAGGGGAATCGAATAGATCAATATCAGCCAGTTGGGGGGGTTTATAAGTATTATAATTCGTTCAAAGAAGTTAAGTCGAAGTTGGAATTAAAAGATGAATCTGAAAGCCATTTTTATGAAAATGGAGATTTGAGATTGATAACAAAAGGGAAATATCTCGTAAAATTTATCGATTGGTTTGAAACAAGGAAGAATAGAGAAATTACAGTTATAAGGGAACTATTTGAAGAATTGCAACACTCGGAAATATTGATAGAAGAGTTTATTCAGAATATAGAGATTGAATACCTAAAAACAATAAAAGAGGAAATTAGGTTTTCTCAGCACTTTCAAATGGATGAACAAAAAATATTTAATATCTATGAGGCAAAAATACCATCTTATATGCTCAAAATAATATTGAGTAGTGACAGATATTGTCTTGTTGAGGCAGAAGAAATAGAAAGACTTTGTTGTACGAGGAATGGTCTTTCTAAGAAAATTTCCGAAACAGCGAAGTATGTAATATAGGAGGGATATAATTTGGGAGATATCGTTATCCAGGACGAAATACAAAAACTTATTGAAGAGATAGATGTTTCGGATTCTAATTATGAAAAGGCAACTAATAGGTATAATTCGATTGCTAATTATATTAAAAATTCTGAACTTGATTCAGATAGCCCCGATATATATTTGCAAGGATCGTTCAAACTGGGAACAGCAATTAAACCTTTGACGGAAGAAGGAGCTTATGATATTGACATAGTTTGTAATTTAACGAAATTAAGACGAGGAAGTCAATCTCAATTTTCTTTAAAATATGATTTAGGGCAGGTTGTAAAGAAATACTCAAAAACTCAATCAATGTCTAATGAACCTGAAGAAAGTAACAGATGTTGGACGTTGAAATATGTTGATGAAGATAATTTCCATATAGATATTTTACCGTCAGTTCCTTTGAACGAGAAGGAAGATGGATATATAGCTATAACGGATAAAACAAAAAGCAACTATTTTGATGTATCTTATGACTGGGAAACGAGTAATCCCAAGGGTTATGCTCAATGGTTTAGGGATATCTCAAAATATTCTATATATCGAGAAAAAATTGCTAAAAGATTTTATGCTTCGATTGAGAAGGTTCCTGAATATAAAGTTAGAACACCGTTACAAAGAATCGTTCAAATCTTGAAAAGGCATGCGGAAGTATGCTTCGAGGATGATATTGAGCATAAACCAAGCTCTATTATTATCACAACATTGGTTGCAAAACAGTATCAGTCAGCCTGTTTGTTAAACAATGACTTTTGGGATGTAATTGTTTACGTAATAGAACATTTAAAGGATGGAATTGAAAACAGGAACGGAAACCCTTGTGTTTATAATCCTGTAAACGATGCAGAAGTGCTTTCTGGTAAATGGGATAAAGATGGAACCTACTTTGAAGCTTTTGAAAAGTGGTTGATACAACTTGAATCGGATTTTAATATCAGAAACAGAGGATTAACATTCAAAGACAAAGTTGAATATGTTAAAAGAAGCTTATTTAAGAATAATGGAAATCAGCTCCCAGTAGTTAATATTAGTTCTATCAGTCATCATCAAAAATTAAAATGGACAGAATGCTTAATAGAGAAGGTTTCAATCAAGGCAAAATATTTGCGTGATGGATTTAGATGGAAAGAGATAAAAAGCGGAACAGCGTTAAATAAACATGGAAAGTTAAGATTTGAGGTACAAGCCAATAGATTAAGAGATTATGAAATATGGTGGCAAGTTACCAATACTGGCAAAGAAGCTGAAGTGGCAAATGCCTTGAGAGGAGGCTTTTATAGTTCAGAATTGGTCGAAGGAAAAAAAGTCAGGAAAGAAAGTACTTTTTATACAGGGCGTCACTATGTTGAAGCGTATCTGATAAACAACGGCGTTTGCTATGGTAAGAGTTTACCGTTCGAGGTGAATATTGTTGATGCCTTTTCTTTTGATTTTTTGAGGAGAAGATAAAGAATGTTATAACTGATAAGAATTCTTACATTTTACTTTGGATTTATCACTATATTGGTTTAGAGGCTTAAGCAGAAACTTTTAAAGCAAACAATGGCTGGGTAGAGTGGAAAGACGCTAACGGGAACAAGATTGATATTTATAGAAAGAAATAAAATACACGGCATGACGAGTGACTTTGTTCTCATCTCTTTAGAAGTACTGCAAACCATCAGCGCTCGTATCGTAAATGAAGTAGCGCACGTCAACCGCGTCGTCTACGACATCACGAGCAAACCGCAGGCTACAATTGAGTGGGAATGACAGTAACAAAAGCATTTCTGTTGTATAATAGAAACAAATTTTAAATATTGGAGAAAATTTATGATTATAGCAATTGGCGGTGGAGAAATAGTCAGTAATGAAACTTATGAAATAGACAAGTTTATTGTCGAGTCGGCTAAAAAGGAAAATCCTAACTTTTTATTTATACCTACAGCAAGTAAAGATGCTGAGGCTTATATAGAGACTATTAATGATTATTTTGGGAGTTTAGGATGCAAAACTGATACCTTGTATTTATCTAATACAAAAGTAAACAAGGAAGAGGTTGATCAAAAGATAGAAAATGCAGACATCATTTATGTTGGTGGTGGAAATACGGCTTACATGATGAAAGTTTGGCAAAAATATGCTGTAGATAAGGCCCTAATGAAAGCTTATAAAAGTGGGAAGGTGCTGTCAGGTTTAAGTGCAGGTTCTATCTGTTGGTTTATAGCGGGTCATTGTGATAGTGAGTTTATTGAGGGTAGAGAGAATCCAAAACATAAATGGGTTAAGGGTCTGGGTATAATTCCTTATCTACATTGTCCACATTACGATGAGCCTGATAGGGTAGGTTTTGATGAGTTTTACTCTGGACAGATTGCTGATGCCATTGCCCTTGAGAATCAAGTAGCTATTGTTTGGGATGGTTATGAAATGAAAGTTATTAAGTCTAATCCTAATAAAAACGCATATAAACTTTCTTGGAGTGATACAGGTTTGAATAAAGAAGTTTTATTATAGGATGAAACTGACCCCCGTAAATGAAACAATTAAGCGGTATTAAAGTATTTCTCTTCGACTTTTTATGTTATGTAGCGCTGACAGTATTTCTTACCTTGTTTTTTGGGTTTGAACAATGGAATCGAGGATTTAAATTTATATTTATGTTCTTCATTATTTGGACGTTGTCTATATTTTTAAACAGAGGTTATTTTGATA
>CAJPNA010000010.1 GCA_905371865.1 uncultured Carnobacterium sp. | reverse complement strand
ACAAATAATAATAATAATAAGTTTGAAATGACAAGCCAAATGTCGATTCTAAGAGAATTAAATACCCTTTTATCAAAAAGCTTTTCGAATACAACACGTTTGTCTAAATTAGATGATATTAGTTATGAAAACCTTGTTTTAAGAGAAGCTCATTCGCAAATCTTATTTGACGGTTTGATTTCTTTCGGAATTATGAATCGTTATTTTGATGGATTGAATGATGATTATGTTAATGAGACATTTTCACGGATTGTTATTCGAACGGATGATTCGCATACTGCGTACTTTGTCAATGATGAAAATAAGAATATATACAGTGCAAAAATCGATGAAACTTTAAATGCGAAGATGGAAGCATTGTATAAAACAGATGAATTTTATGAAGTAGAATCGTATCGAGGAAAGACAAAGCAATTCTTTGTCGAACAAGATAAGGTAATGGTTGAACAATCTGCGTATTTGATTGAACAGATTCCAATTACTTTTTATATTCGTCAACTCTTTACAAATCAAACGGAAATTAGAACACGTGGAGACGGAAAGAGTGTGGTGTATAATGATAATTTATCTCAATTGAAGATGGATCGTACAACCAATATTATAACTTTCTTTGAAAATAAACCAGGAGAAGAAATACTCTTATATACTAATAACTTAACGCAGACTTTTACACAGATGAAGCGTCTAGGCGGATGGCAACTTGGAATGAGTTTTTCTTCAGTAGATTTAAGTTCCAATATAGTGGAGTATGTTCGTTATGTGAGCTCTTATCCAATTCTTTCTAGCGGAAGAGAAGGGATGACTCAAGTAAAAGCTACTGCGCATGGAATTGAAAAATTAAGAACATCATCTTTAATTGCGCAAACGCCTCTACCCTCAAAGAGTAAAAAAGTATCGATTGTCGGTGGAAAAGATATTGTGGTGGAACTGCTTAATGAAGGTTTCTCTATGAATGAAATCGAAGAGATTCGAATTGGTTATTCTTGGACGACCAGTAGTGAAAACAATCAAATTGTAGAGTTCATTCCAACTTGGTATATAAAAATAAAAAACAGATGGAAGACACTATCAGAGTTAAAAAATGAGAAAAAAGCGGGAGATACTGTAAACAAACAAACAGTAGGAGGTGAAGGAGATGGATTTTAGAAGAAGTGCAATCGTATTGATTGTTTGTTTCTTTTTCCTAGATGTATTCCTATTTGGACTCGTTTGGCAGAAAAAGGTAGAGTCGAAAACACCCTTGAATTCGAGTATTAATGTTATTGATCAGATGAAACAAGATGGAATTACATTGCCGTCATTACCTTCAACGGACGAAACAGCTCCGATTATCCAATTAACACCCGTTTCAATCGGGCCAGGTTTGAATAATTTACAAAATCAAAGCGTCACATTGGAAAAAAATGTCATCACTGCAGAATTGCTACCACCGATTCAGTTAGGTTTATCGACTACGATAAATGAGGAGAGCTTTAATACCTTAACAAACTTTATCAATAATAAGGTTTTATTCGGTGATAAATATGTATGGTCTTCTTATAATGCTACCACACGTAAGGTGATTTATGCACAAAAAGCTGATAAATTGAGTATTATGGACGGAACCAGCCAAATTATAGTCACATTGAATGCGAATGACCAAGCAGTTAGTTATGAACAGACCTATGCAGGGAATGTGCAAGTACTTGGAAATAAGAGAAGTCTAATCACTGCACAAAGCGCTGTTGAAGTTTTATTCCTAGCGGGGAAAATTCCAGCAAAATCAATAGTTTCAACGGTTAAGCTATCTTACTTCCAATCATTAGTACTAAAAGAGTTTTCCATTTATTCTCCTGCTTGGTATGTTGAAATTCGTCAAGCAGATGGTCAATTAGTGGCACGACGTGTAGATGCGATTCATGGAACCGTGTTAACGAATGAAACCTTGGAAACAACGAATACGCAAACACAACGTGCAACAACTAATAACACAACAACACAAACAGTGCAACAACAATAGAAGGGACATAGTATGCAAGAGTTAGGTTTTAAAGTGAGTTTATTAGCGAGTGGGAGTTCAGGTAATGCGACTTATATCGAGACTCCTAAGCAAAAATTATTAGTGGATTGTGGACTCACTGGTAAAGCTATTAGTGCTCAGATGGAAAAAATAAATCGATCCGTATCTGATATTGATGCCATTTTAGTGACTCACGAGCATTCGGATCATATCAAGGGAATAGGTGTTCTTGCAAGAAAATATGGCATTCCTATTTATGCAAACGAAAAAACATGGGCAGCAATGTCCAGTAAAATTGGAAAGGTAGCTCTAGAGCAGCAAGAAATCTTTAATACAGGAGATACATTAACTTTTGGAGATATTGATGTGATGAGTTTTGCCGTTTCTCATGATGCGGCGGCTCCACAATTTTATAGCTTCCAAAAGGATCAACGCCAATTTGTTATGCTAACAGATACTGGATATGTAAGTGATAAACTTCGAGCTCTGTTAAAAAATGCCAATGCGTATTTAATCGAGAGCAATCATGATTTGGAAATGTTAAGAATGGGACCTTATGCGTGGCATTTAAAACAACGAATCTTAAGCGATAAAGGCCATTTATCCAATGATGATGGGGCTCTAGCGATGTGTGAAATGCTTGGAGATCAAACCAAACGAATTTATTTAGGCCATTTAAGTCAAGATAATAATATGAAAGAAATTGCTTATCAAACAGCAGAAACTGTATTTAAAACTCATGATAAAGGAGTTCATCACTCCTTCGAATTATTTCATACGGATCCGTATGAGCCTACAAGTTTATTTGAAGTTTAACTTCTTAGGAATAATGCAAGAGATTTTTAAATAGACTATAAGCGTTTGTTCACACTAAATTCATATTTGGAATTTATCTTTAAAGTAACAACGAGAGGAGTGAGCAAATGGAAGAAGAACAACAAAAAAAGCTTAGAAAACGTAAAAATAGAAGTTTTAGAAATGGATTTGTTGGTGGAATTGTTGGAGGAACCATTGCAGTCGCAAGCGGAATTGGAATTATGGCGGTTACAAATCCTTTAAACCATCAAACACCAGCACCTACTACACAAGCCACAGAGAACAATGTAACTACTACAAAAACCTCTACAGCTGCTGCGAATACGAATAATGATATTTCAAAAGTGGTTGAAAATGTCAAAAATGCGGTTGTTTCTGTTATTAACAAACAAGCATCTGGCCGTAATTCTTTTTATGGGAATCAGCAACAACAGCAATCAAATGATGAATTAAGGACAGCTTCAGAAGGTAGTGGCGTTATTTATAAAAAAGAAAATGGATATGCCTACATCGTAACGAACAATCATGTTATTGCAAATTCGCAAGAGTTAGAAGTTCTTTTAGCAGATGGAACTAGGGAAAAGGCAGAATTAGTCGGGAGTGACCAATGGACGGACTTAGCAGTAATTCGTATTCCAGCAGATAAAGTAAGTACTGTAGCTGAGTTTGCGAACTCTGATGAGGTAAAAGCAGGACAGACAGCTATTGCAATTGGATCTCCTCTTGGCAGTGAATTTGCTACCAGTGTTACGCAAGGGATTGTTTCTGCAAATAATCGTCCAGTTCCTACAGACGTGGATGGAGATGGTCAACAAGATTGGATTGTAAATGCGATTCAAACTGATGCAGCGATTAACCCAGGAAACTCAGGTGGAGCTTTAATTAATAGCGCGGGACAAGTGATTGGGATTAACTCCATGAAGATTTCTAAATCTTCTGTTGAAGGAATGGGATTTGCCATTCCTAGTAATGAAGTGGTATCCATCATCAATGAATTGGAAAAAAATGGTAAAATCGTTCGTCCGGCTCTAGGAATTTCAATGGTGAACTTAACGAATGTGAATTCACAAGTCGTTCATCAATTAAATTTACCAAAAGATGTGAAGGGCGGGGTAGTTGTTGCAGAAGTTTCTTCTAAAGGAAGTGCAAAAGCGGCAGGACTTCAACCTTATGATGTAATTGTAGAAATGGATGGTCAAAAAGTAGAGGGAATTCAAAATTTAAGAAAAATACTCTATAGCCATAAAGTTGGAGATAAATTGGAAGTAACGTATTATCGTAACGGACAAAAGCATACAACAACGGTTTCACTAACAGAAACCAATAACCCAAGTTTATAAAAAATAAAGAGAGAGTCGGATTGCAAATGTGTAATCCGACTTTTTGACTTATCCTCAAACTTATCCACCGAATTGTGGATAACTCTGTGGAAAAGTCTTTGGAAAACTCTTTGTCAAGTCCAAACTTAGGGGAACATCTTTTGAAAACAGAAAGTGCTAAAAAGCCTAGAATACGGAATTTGATTGGAAAAAGTCATAAACATGAAAAAGAATTATTGTGGATAACTTTTTCATAAAACGACAAAGAATATTGAAATAACAGCGTTTTTAAAGGTTTAGATTCAGTGTGTACAACTGTGGATAACTGAAGGAAAAGTCCAAGAATGAAATATAACATTTATGTAACATTTAAAGAAAGTGAATCTATATCTAGGGGGTATGAATAAAAAATGTCAAAATTTAGTGGCGAACATGTGTACATGTGGATAACTCTGTGGATAAGTAGGGGATAAGAGGATAAAACAAGCATTTTTCCTCAAAAAAAGGTAAGATATTGGATGAAACGAGGGGATTAAATGAATATCACAATTGTGAGTGTTGGCAAACTAAAAGAAAAATATTTAAAACAAGGAATAGATGAATACGCAAAACGATTAGGAAGTTACTGCAAGTTCCATGTTATTGAAGTTCCAGACGAAAAAGCACCAGAGAATTTGAGCGATAAAGAAATGGAGCAAGTACTTGAAAAAGAAGGAGAACGTATCCTTTCTAAAATTAAAGAAGGAGATGTAGTCGTAGCGATGGCTATCGAAGGAGACTTGGTGAGTTCAGAACAATTGGCAAAAGAGATGGATACTTTTGCAGTGCATGGTAAGAGTTCGATGGTATTTGTTATTGGGGGATCTCTAGGGTTAAGTCCAGCTGTGAAAAGACGCGCAGACCGTAAGATATCATTTGGTCGTATTACCTTACCTCATCAACTGATGAGACTCGTTCTAACCGAGCAAATTTACCGTTCATTTCGCATTAATTCAGGTCATGCTTATCATAAATAAGTAAATATTCTCATAAAAAAAATAAAAAGAAAGTGCAAAATAGAGAATTTATCTTCATATTTATTTCATAAGCTGTATTTATACTCTAGTTATTCCCAAAGAGAATATTTATCCTCCCAAATAAATATTTCTAATCCTTTTTTCCACCGGCCACGTGTCGGTGGTTTTTTGTGTAAAAAGCATTGATTGAGGAAAAAATCCGTACTATACTTAAAATATGGAGAAGTACCCAAGAGGCTGAAGGGGTCGCACTCGAAATGCGATAGGTCGTGAAAGCGGCGCGGGAGTTCAAATCTCCTCTTCTCCTTATATAAAAAAATGGAAGTCAATGAAAGAAGGAAAAGAAGATGACCAAAGTAAAATTAAATTTAAATCAAACGCATTGTTGTGGAATTTATTCGGATAAGACGGTGTATAGTTTTACAGGGGATAGTTACCAAGAGTTGTTTTATCTTCTTCAAAGACGTGGCCTCATTGAATCGTTTATTGATGGAGACTTTATTGTCTATGATGAATTAAGACAGTACTCTGATTTACCACCCTATCAAAAACTTACCGAGGAAGAATTAGAAGCGATTGATTTTGATGAGATTATTCAAAACCTTAGTGACAATGAACTCCAATCTGTGATTGAAAAATTTTTCGCCTATCGTTTTGAATGTGAGTTTCAAGAAGTAGACGAATAATTAAAAATGAAAAAAAGCTGACGGCTCATTCGAGCTGTCAGCTTTTGTAGTTTCCGTAGTTTATTCTTAGCGAATCACTTGTTCAGTATCTTTGTCGAAGAAGTGAGATTTGTTTAAGTCGAATGCTAATTCAACTGTTTCGCCTGGGTTGTGGAAGTCACGTGCATCCACTTTAGATACGAATTCAGTATCATCAACACGAGTGTAAAGCATTGTTTCTGCACCAAGTAATTCTGATACAACAACTTCTGCTTTCACTGAAGATGAAGGGTAAGTATCGATAGCGATTTGAGCCCCTTTGATATCTTCTGGGCGGATACCGAAGATAAGTTCTTTTCCTTCATATCCTTTTTCTTCAAGAAGTTTTTTCTTCGCTTCTGGTAATTGTAATGATAAACCTTTACCGTTTGTAATCACGCCGTCTTTCAATGTGACAGTGAAGAAGTTCATTGCTGGTGATCCGATGAATCCAGCTACGAATACATTATTAGGTGTGTTGTACACTTCTTGTGGAGTACCGATTTGTTGTACGAAACCATCTTTCATAATGACGATACGGTCCGCCATTGTCATCGCTTCTGTTTGGTCGTGAGTTACGTAAATGGTTGTTGTTTCTAAACGACGGTGTAATTTTGCAATTTCAGCACGCATCGCAACACGTAATTTAGCATCTAAGTTAGAAAGAGGTTCGTCCATTAAGAATACTTTAGCATCACGAACGATTGCACGGCCTAAAGCTACACGTTGACGTTGACCACCAGATAAAGCAGCTGGTTTACGTTCTAAGTATTGAGCTAATCCTAAGATTTCAGCAGCATTTTTAACGCGTTTGTCAATTTCAGCTTTGTCGTATTTACGTAATTTTAATCCGAATGCCATGTTGTCATATACGCTCATGTGAGGATATAGAGCATAGTTTTGGAATACCATCGCGATATCACGATCTTTTGGAGCTACGTCGTTCATCACAACGTCGCCAATTTTTAATTCCCCTTCAGAAATATCTTCTAGACCAGCAATCATACGAAGTGTAGTTGATTTACCGCATCCAGAAGGTCCTACGAATACGATGAATTCGCGGTCTTTGATGTGTAAGTTAAAGTCTGTTACGGAATAGTTTTCCGCGTTGTCATATTTTTTGTGGATATGGTTTAATTGCATTTCTACCATTAGGATTTCCCCCTATCATTGTTTTAACATTATTAGTGTACTTTTTTTGGTTAGAAAGAGATAGGGTAGATTGCACAAAAAGCACCCTGAATTTTGTGCATATTGCCGAAAATCCAGATTCGAAGGATTCGTTTTACCGTATCTTAAGATAAAGAATGTAAGGATTTTCAAAAAATGAGTAAACACGGATGCAAGCTTTGCAAAACTTTGTTATCATAAGGGATAGAAACTTTAAATGAAAAAGGTGATGAAATGGAAAGAAAACGTGGATTCGAAGTGATATCTGCCTACGAAGGAAAAGGAATTAATGTTCCTAAACGTTCTACAAAACATTCGGCAGGTTATGATTTTGAAGCGGCAGAAGATATTGTGTTGCCAAGTATTTGGAAAATGATCTTTAAATTTGCTGCTACTCAATTAAAACAATGGATTTACACAACCGATAAAGAAACGGTTGAGGCAGAATTACAAAAAGAACAAAAGGTATTAAAACCGATTCTTGTTCCAACAGGAATTAAATCTTATATGCAAGAAGATGAATATTTACAGCTTGCAAACCGTTCAAGTAATCCACTCAAACACTTTTTAGTATTACCAAACGGAATTGGGGTTGTCGATAGCGACTACTATAATAATCCAGATAATGAAGGTCATATTTACTTCCAATTAATCAACTTTGGATTATTTGATAAAGAAATTAAAAAAGGCGACCGTATTGGCCAAGGTATTTTCTTACCATTTTTAAAAGCAGATACGGACGAAGAAAATGATATGAATGAACGTACAGGCGGTTTTGGTTCTTCTGGCGTTCGTTAGAAAGGAGCCAATATGGCAAAAACAGCCACAAGTTTTGTATGTAGAGAATGTGGATATAATTCACCAAAATATTTAGGGAAATGTCCAAACTGTGGAAATTGGTCCACGATGGAAGAGTTTAAGGAAACGACAAGTAACACGAAACGACCTTCTTTAGTGCAACAGTCAGAAGAAGCGCATAAAACAAAACCGATGCGACTCGACCAAGTTTCTTATGAACGCGTCAACCGTGTCCAAACGTCCATTAGTGAACTCGATCGCGTTCTCGGTGGTGGCGTGGTACCAGGCTCTCTGGTATTGATTGGTGGAGATCCTGGTATTGGGAAATCGACTTTATTATTACAAGTGTCTAGTGAATTACAACAAACACAAGGAACGGTTCTCTATGTATCCGGAGAAGAAAGTGCTTCTCAAATTAAAATGCGTGCGGAGCGTCTCGGGATGCAGGCAGACGGATTTTATATTTATGCGGAGACAAACTTAGAAGATATTGTTACGCAAGTGGAAACATTGAAGCCGGACTATGTCATTATCGACTCGATTCAAACGATGACACATCCGCAGGCGAATGGCGTAGCCGGAAGCGTGTCTCACGTTCGTGAGGCAACAGCGACATTAATGCGACTTGCTAAACTCAATCAAATTGCCATTTTTATTGTTGGTCACGTGACTAAAGAGGGAGCATTGGCTGGGCCTCGTATGTTGGAACATATGGTCGACACCGTTCTTTATTTTGAAGGGGATAAACATCATAGTTTCCGCGTACTTCGCTCTGTGAAAAACCGGTTTGGGTCAACGAATGAGATTGGTGTGTTTGAAATGCATCAAGAAGGACTGAACGAAGTGACAAATCCGTCAGAAGTTTTTCTAGAAGAGCGACTTGCTGGAGCGACAGGTTCAGCGATTGTGGTGTCACTTGAAGGGACAAGGCCAATTTTAACTGAGGTACAATGTTTATTGTCCCCAACGGCCTTTGGAAATGCCCGTCGTACCACAAGTGGTCTGGACTATAATCGTGTCGCGCTCTTGATGGCGGTACTTGAGAAACGTGCAGGACTTCTCTTACAAAATCAAGATGCTTACTTTAAATCAACAGGTGGTTTGAAACTCAACGAACCTGCAGTCGATTTAGCGATTGCGATGAGTATCGTTTCAAGCTATAAGGAAAAAGAAACGCAGATGGGGGATTGCTTTATCGGTGAAATTGGCTTAACAGGAGAAATTCGAAAAGTGAACCGTGTCTATGATCGTGTTCGTGAAGCAGAGAAGCTCGGATTTAAGCGTGTCTTTATTCCAAAAAATAACTTAGATGGATGGAAAATCCCTGAAAATATAGAGGTCGTAGGTGTATCTTCTGTAAAAGAAGCTATTTACAAAGCCTTCGGTCAAGAAAAATAGAAAGGAGAGGATTTAATGGAACAACCCAAAAAATTTCAATCCTACGGAAAAAAATTATTACAGCTCATTTTTGTATTGCTTGGAGGGTCCTTAGGAGCAACCTACCTCCCAAGCATTTGGGCAGCTTTATCAATTTCTAATGACTGGATTACTTCTCAAGTTACGAATATTTTGTTAGGCGCAATTATTCTATTCTTTTTTTCTTTTTTCGTAACGGATCCGATTTTATCCGGTGTGAAAAGACTTGAGAAGCTAGTGAACCAACTGTCTGTAAGCTATTTACTCTTTGGAATGATAGGAGCACTGATTGGACTTTTAGTGGCGTGGCTTGTGGGGCTCCCATTTACTAATTTACAAATCCCTGCAATTACTCAAGCCTTGCCGATTGCTCTAAGTATTATTTTTGGATATCTTGGATTTTACGTAGGAACCACTCGTCGTGAAGATATTCTAAGAGTTTTCACAATCAACAAGAAAAAAGCAGAAGAAGGTCCCGTATTACAGCGAAAAGTAGGAGATAATTTTAGAAAATATAAACTACTCGATACAAGTGTTATTATTGATGGTCGTATTTACGATATTGCTAAAACAGGTTTTATAGAAGGGGTACTAGTGATTCCGGTATTTGTATTAAACGAACTTCAATACATTGCGGATAGTGCTGACAGTTTAAAACGTGTGAGGGGTCGCCGTGGATTAGATATTTTGAACGCCCTTCAAAAAGAAGAGCATATTCAAGTAGAGATTTACGATGGAGATTATGATGACATTAATGAAGTAGACCGTAAGTTGATTCGCTTGGCGAAGGCGATTGACGGCATTATTATCACGAACGATTTTAACTTAAATAAAGTGAGTGAATTCCAAAATGTTCCGGTCTTTAATATTAATGCATTAGCGCAAGCCATTAAGCCGGTGGTGATTCCGGGTGAAACGTTGAAGACTACCGTAGTCAAACAAGGAACAGAACGTCAGCAAGGCGTAGCTTATCTAGATGACGGAACCATGATTGTTGTTGAAGATGGACAATATTATATGAATGAAGAGATTGAGGTGGTCGTAACGAGTGCTCTTCAAACAGCTGCTGGACGTATGATTTTTGCCAAACCACTGCATAGCCAAAAGAAAATTAAACAATAAAGTGCTTCAAACCTTCCATTATGATTACTTCGAATCCTTGCGGATTATTTTATAATAACGGTAACGTTGCACCGGCTCGAGCCTAAAGTCTCTCGCCTAAAAAACTCAAAAAGGGAGTAAGGAATCAATTCCTAACTCCCTTTCATTCGTCTTTTTTGCGAATCGCTTTACTGTTATTATAAAATCCGTACGATTCTCCGTAATCACACTGCTTTTCTATTAGCTAAATAAAAAGCGACGACTACTGAGAGTTTGAGGAGAGAAAAAAGGATGGACAAATTGGGGTCAGTCCCATATAAACATGAATAAAATAAGAGTTTTTTATTGAAAAGATGAAGGATAAATGAAATTAAAACACAAAATAGTTGAAATGAAAATAAATCTATGTTAGAGTCTAAACCTGTAAGAAAAAAGGAGGAATATAAAAATGAATTCAAACAAAAAGAAAAATGTAATTCGTAAAATTGTGGGAATGACTGCTACAATGGCAATCGCAAGCGTATTTTCGCCATCAATTTTATCGAACACACAAACAGTGTTAGCACAAGAGGCACCTGTGGGACAATACAAAGTAACATACGTATTTGAAAGCGATACGCCAGGGAAAGCTCTACCGCAGAGAGTATTAGATAGAAAACCAGCAGATGCTCAATATGTCGATGGAACAGTGGTTACCCCAAAAACTTCATTTAGTGATGTAGCTGGTGAAGGTGGGAACGGTAATTACTCTGAGACAGATGGTTATTGGCTATTCCAAGGATTTGATGCTGATAGCAAAACGATTCAAAGTGGTGATGTAGTCTTCACAGGTAAATGGAAATGGTTTGATTCTATCAATGTATCCTATAAATTAGTTAATGAGGGTGTGATTCCTTATCCAAAAGGATTAAGAAAACTAGAGCAGGAATCACAAAATATTAGACTTTCGTACTATGATTATTCTACAGAACAATATAATGAAAAGATAAATGAAATAGAAGAGAAGTTTTTCCTTTCGAATGAAGATGCATTGGATTACGGACATCATATCGATGAAGAAAATGAAGGTTATTGGACATTCGCACCACGGGGTTATGGTTTAGGAAACGGTAATACTGGAATTAGAGTTGAAGATAGTTTCGTAAGATATACATTGCCTTATATGATAGTGCGCATGGAGTTTGAATTTACTCCAACAAGTCGTAAAGTGGCATATGAATTTGTGAGTGGAACAGAAGGTAAAGATTTACCAGCGGCCATTAATGGATTTATGCCAGAAGAAACTGAAGAGTATTATTATATTAAGAGAAACGATGTTGATTACGCTGACAAGAAAGTAGTTGCCAAACAACCAACACAAACAACTTACTACGATGACGCAAACAAAGGGACATGGACATTTGTTGCGTATGACTTTACTGAAAAGCAACTTAGTGAATGGGATCATAATGGTTGGAATTTGAAATTCAAAGGAACATGGACATTTGTAGCTGATGAAGTGCTAGCTCCAACTCCACAACCAGAAACAACGCAGACACCAACAACAGAAGTGGAAACCGTTGTTGAACAACCAAAAACAACACAAGTGCCAACTTCAGAGGAAAAGGCTGCAGAATTACCAAATACAGGTACAGTTGCTGCTTTATCAACAGTTGCTGCAGGGGCAAGTGTCGCTTTTGCAGGTTTAGGTATGATCGTTCTTGGTCGTAACCGTAAAGAAGACTAACATTCATTCTTAAACGACTAATTGATATAGAAATATGAAACAACCTTCCAGGAAAAGTCTTGGAAGGTTGTTTTCTATTCCAAAATAGGACTAATATTGAAGAGAGTGAATCATTGACTCGATAAGGTGGATATGCTATTCTATCCTTTGTATAAAAAAGAATCACTACGATTTAGAAAGGAGAAAGTCATGAGTTATATTTCAGTAGAACATCTTTCTTTCTCATATGAACAAGAAACCGTGTTAGAAGATATCAGTTTTACAGTGGAGCCGGGTCAGTTTGTGATTTTGACGGGGGAAAATGGGGCGGCAAAGTCAACACTCGTTAAAAATATTTTAGGACTCTTAACACCAAAGACAGGAAAAGCAGTGATTGCTAAGAAAAATAGCCATGGAGAAAAGCTTTCGATTGGATATGCTCCACAACAAATTTCTTCTTTTAATGTGGGATTCCCTTCGAATGTTTATGAATTAGTTGCTTCAGGGCGATACCAACAAGGTCGCTGGTTTAAAAAATTAACAGCAGAAGATCACGAACATATCGAACGTTCTCTCAAATCCGTTGGGATGTGGGATGAGCGTCATAAGCGTATCGGAGATTTATCTGGGGGACAAAAACAACGCATTTGTTTAGCGCGAATTTTTGCAACAGACCCAGATTTATTCGTTTTAGACGAGCCAACTGCGGGTATGGACAAAGCTTCTAGAGAACGATTCTATCATTTATTACATCATGCATGCGCTCATCATGGGAAAGCCATTTTAATGGTCACTCATGAGGAAGAAGCACTTGAACAATACGTGGATAAACATATCCATCTGCAACGAAAGGAGGATTCTCCATGGAGATGTTTTTCTATGGTTTCATGCAAAGAGCATTCATCTCAGGAATAGCAATGGCTTTTATTACGCCAATTCTTGGATTATTCTTAATTCTTAGAAGACAGTCGCTCATGGCGGATACTTTATCGCACGTTTCTTTAGTCGGAGTTGCACTAGGGTTTCTTCTAGGGATGAATCCGACGTTCACAACACTAATTGTAGTCATTATTGCAGCAATTTTCATTGAAGCCATTGGAAAGTATTTTAGAGGATATTCCGAAATTACCGTTGCGATTTTGATGTCTGGTGGAATGGCGATTGCTCTTATTTTAATGAACTTACAAAAAGGTCGTTCAACGATGAGTGTAGACCAATTTTTATTTGGTTCGATCGTGACAATTACAAAAGAGCAAATGTGGATTATGATTTTATTAGCTGTCATAGTAGTTGGTCTATATGCGATCTTCCGTAAACCACTCTATGTTCTATCATTCGATGAAGACACAGCGATGACCGCGGGATTGCCCGTTCGATTGATGACGAATCTCTTTACAATTATTACAGGAGTTGTGATTGCTGTGATGATGCCAATCGCAGGATCTCTTCTAGTATCAGCCGTTATCGTATTGCCAGCTTCGATTGCGCTTCGTGTTAGCAGTAAGTTTAACGGAGTAATTATCGGCGGAATTATCATTAGTCTGATTGGTTTCTTTGCAGGCCTTTCAGCATCCTATATTTACGAAGCACCCCCAGGAGCTGCGATTACTTGTGTGTTCCTTGTGATTTTATTCATCTCATTTATCCTGAGTGCCTTTCGTAAAAAAGCATAATAATAAAGCTTACCATCATTTGGTAGGCTTTTTTTGTGGCTCAGTTTGACGAAAAGGGCGAGAGGGCGTATAGTAACTGCATAAGATTATTTGGAGGACAAGCATGTGATTATACAGGCGTTATCGAGTCTGGTGACGATACTAGCGGTTATCGCGCTCGGTTATCTCTTGCAGGCCAAGGGATGGTTCAAGGAAGGATTTAGCAAGAGCATTGCGGATTTGATTTTGAAGATTGCTTTACCAGCGTCTATCTTTGTTTCCGTATTAAAATTTATAACAAGAGATCAACTCGTCAGTTTTTTTGGAGCAAGTTTTTATCCATTGATTACTGTAATTCTAGGGTATATCGTCGCATGGGGCGCTGTGGTGTTGTTTAAAGTTCCTGTTGGAAGACGAGGGATTGTGCTCAATACATTTGTTAATGCGAACACGGTCTTTATGGGGCTCCCGCTCAACCTCTCTCTTTTTGGAGAAGAAGCGATGCCGTACTTCTTGGTTTACTATGTGATGAATACATTGTCGATTTTTACTGTTGGAACGTATGTTGTAGCTACTGACCGTCCTGGTGGAAACAAAAACAAAGGAATCGAGTGGAAGAGTCTCTGTTCACCTCCACTCATTGCGTTTTTGGTGGCTTTAGGAGGGGTAGCATTAGGGATTCCAATTCCAACCTTTGCCCAGAATTCGATTAGTATCGTGGGAAGTTTAGTAACTCCATTGTCACTGATGTATATTGGGATTAATCTTAAACAAAGCGGGCTTGGAACACTGCGGTTAGAACGTGATACAGTACTTGCTCTAGCTGGACGTTTTATTATTTTCCCAATTTTAATGGTTCTTGTTCTACTCATTGGTGGGACAGATAACACGCTACTAAAGGAAACCTTTATTATTCAATCCACTATTCCAACGCTGGTTATTATGCCGATTTTAGCGGCAGAAGCAGGAGGAGATGTTGATTTTGCCACGAATATCGTGACCATGACAACTATTGCTTACTTAGCGGTATTGCCTTTGTGGTCCTTATTCTTATTTTTCATTTAGCGAAATTATCATATATGATAGTTTTTTATGCATACAAAAAGCGAAGAATCCTTACAGGTTCTTCGCTTTATTTCATTTTATCTTATAAAAATTCATGAGTATCAAAGAAGTTTCCTAAAACCGCTTTGATTTTTTGAGATTCAGTATCGATCTCTGTAATTTTGATGATAGAAGAATAATCAGATACATTGTGATTAGAGACTCCAGATTCACAGAACACAACCGCTCCTGCAGTGGTTGAATCGAACTCTTGAATTAAGCTACGCATTCCGTTAATCGTACCACCAGCTTTTAAGAAATCATCAACGATTAATACATTAGATCCACTAGGAAGTGTACGTTTAGATAATTCCATTTTCTCCACACGAGAAGAAGAACCGGAAACGTAGTTAATACTTACAGTAGAACCTTCTGTAATTTTTGAATCACGACGAACAATGACGAAAGGAACGTTTAAGTAATTAGCTACTGTTTGTGCAATAGGAACCCCTTTTGTTGCAACGGTCATAACGGCATCAATCTTCTTATCTTCGTAAGCAGATGCAATCATTTTTCCTAAATCATGTAATACATTTGGTTTTGCCAGTAAGTCAGATAGATAAATATATCCTCCTGGCAATAAGCGACTTGCATCATTCATTTGTTCTTTTAATTTCTCCGCAGCAGCTAATGCTTGTTCGCGTTTGATTTTTGGTACAAAAATCACTCCGCCCGCAGCACCAGGGACTGTACGAATAATCCCAACACCTTGTTTTTCAAAAGTCTTCTTAATAATAGCAATATCTTCACTAATAGAAGATTTTGCGGACTGGTACAAAGTTGTAAATGTAGTTAATGAAATTAACGTATGTGGATTATCTAATAGACGTTGCGTCATATCAATAAGACGCTCACTTCTTTTCAATTTCATTGAATCGTCCTCCCTCTTTGAATGAACTACTTCTATACTATTATACATAAAATGACGAAAATTACAATTTCGAAAAACTGTATCATTCGGGAAAAAGCACAAAAAATATCTCTTTATAAAACGAACGTTCTATTTTTATAAAGATATCTTATCAAAATGTAGAAGTACTTTAAAAGTTAATTAAAAACGGACTCATATCGTGAGTCCGTTTTACAGTTTAAATGCGTTTGAGTTCGATGCCGACAACACCGTAGAGTGCTTGTTTTTCTTTTGAATAGTAAGTCAACATGTCGTCGGGATGTGCATTGTCCACGTCTTCTGGAGTATAACCGCATTTTAGTAGTGGGAGGTTTTCATACAGTTCTCTAAAGTCTTTAAAGATATGTAACTGAACTACTTCGCAGAGTGTAGACTTAGAATCATCTTCAGAATTGGAAAATCGAATCTGATCACCAATTTGAATCGATTGTCGCTTTTCATCATAGAGACGAAGCTCAATCGTTTTTTGACCTGAGGCAATGGAAGCGTACGGTTTTGGAAAGAGAGTCATCTCATGCAGCATGACTATTTCTCCTTGTTTAGTACGAATTTTTCAACGGCAACAGCAACGCCATCTTTGTTATTGGTGGTTGTTACGAAGTTTGCAATTTCTTTAATAGAATCAATCGCATTACCCATTGCAACACCAAGACCCGCATATTCAATCATATCACGGTCGTTTTCGTGGTCTCCAAGGCACATCACTTCGTCTCGTGTAAGACCTAGTTTTTCAGCTAGATGATGTACGGCTTTTCCTTTGCTGGCTTCAGGGTGAATGACTTCGAGGTAAAAGCTGGCACTACGGAAGATGTTGTAGCTGTTCTTGAAGTCGTCAGAAAGATTTGGAATTAATTCTTCTAACGCTTCAGGCTCATCCACGAACATGATTTTGACGAACTCTTTGTCTGATGGAATGTCTTTGTAGAATTGGTGCATGATGGGCATGCCGACAAGTTCGCTTTCATGAACAGAATATTTACCGACTGTTTCCGTTGGAACGAAAATCGCTTCTTCGTCAATAGCGTGGTAGTGCACATTGTATTTTGTAGCATAATCGTTCACGCGTTCTAAATCCTCAAGTGTCATTGAGAAGCGAACGAGTGCTTCCTTCGAACCTGTTTGTTGGACAAGAGTTCCATTGTAAGTCACGACATAGTCATGGTCGTTCACGAGGTCGAGTTCTTGAAGCAATCCTTCTACACCAGGATATGGGCGTCCTGTACAAAGGACAACATAGACTCCTTGTGCACTTGCAGCGTTTAAAGCAGCCTTTACTCGAGGTGTGATTTCACGTTTTGAATTGAGCAGTG
>CAJPNA010000009.1 GCA_905371865.1 uncultured Carnobacterium sp. | reverse complement strand
AACAGAATTTCCAATGCGTGGGAACTTACCAACAAAAGAAGTAGAATATCAAAAGGAATGGGAAGAAGCGGATGTTTACGGACAACGTCAAGCGAAGAATGAAGGGAAACCATCATTCGTTCTTCATGATGGCCCACCTTATGCTAATGGTGCGGTACATATGGGACATGCCTTAAATAAAATTTCTAAGGACTTCATTGTTCGTAGTAAGTCAATGAGCGGATTCCGTGCACCGTATGTACCAGGGTGGGATACACATGGGCTACCAATCGAGCAAGCTCTTGCGAATGCTGAAGGGGTTGATCGTAAAAAATTATCGATTGCTGAATTCCGTAAATTATGTGCGGAATACGCATTGCGTCAAGTGGACAACCAACGTGCTGAATTTAAACGTTTAGGGGTTACAGGTACATGGGATAATCCGTACCTAACACTTCAACCTGAATTCGAAGCAGAACAAATCCGCGTATTTGGTAAAATGGCTGAAAATGGCTATATTTACAAAGGATTAAAACCAATTTACTGGTCTCCATCAAGTGAATCTTCACTGGCGGAAGCTGAAATTGAATATAAAGACGTAGAAAGCCCATCTATTTATGTTGCGTTCAAAGTGAAAGACGGAAAAGGTGTTGTTTCAGAAGATGCATCATTCGTTATTTGGACAACAACTCCTTGGACCCTTCCTGCAAACTTAGGAATCTTCGTGCATCCTGACTATGAATATGTAGAAGTGAAAACTGATAAAGGAAACTTTGTCGTAGCGAAAGAATTAGTAAACTCACTTGCTGAAACACTAGGTTGGAAATCTGTTGAAGTATTAAAAGAATTCCGCGGTACTGAATTGGAATATGCGACAGCATGGCATCCATTCTATGAACGTGAATCTCTTGTAATGGTTGGAGACTATGTAACACTTGATGCAGGGACTGGTTTAGTTCACTCAGCTCCTGGACACGGGGAAGACGACTATTACTACTCACGTAAATATAATTTAGATGTATTATCACCAGTGGACAACCAAGGACACTATACTGCAGAAGCTCCTGGTTTTGAAGGAATGTTCTATGCTAAAGCAAACAAAGTCATCACAGACCTATTAACTGAAAATGGTTCATTATTAAACCTAAGCTATTTCGTGCATAGCTATCCACATGACTGGAGAACGAAGAAACCAGTTATCTTCCGTGCAACTCCACAATGGTTTGCGTCAATTGAAGCCTTCCGTCAAGATATCTTAGATGTGATTGAAAATGATGTGAAATGGTACCACCCATCAGGGCAAGTACGTATTTACAACATGGTTCGTGACCGTGGCGACTGGGTTATCTCTCGTCAACGTGTATGGGGAGTTCCACTTCCTGTATTCTATGGTGAGAACGGTGAGCCAATTATCACTCCAGAAACAATTGAACATGTTGCAAAATTAGTGGAAAAATTCGGTTCTGACGTATGGTTTGAGCGTGAAGCAAAAGACCTATTACCAGAAGGATTCAGACATCCAAGCAGTCCAAATGGCACATTTACAAAAGAAATGGACATCATGGACGTATGGTTCGACTCAGGTAGCTCACATGCTGGTGTATTAAGCATTCGTCCAGAATTAACATTCCCCGCTGATTTATACTTAGAAGGATCAGACCAATACCGTGGATGGTTCAACTCAAGTTTAACAACAAGTGTAGCGGTTCATAAGAAAGCTCCATATAAAGCAGTTCTTTCTCAAGGGTTCGTAATGGACGGAGAAGGGAAGAAGATGAGTAAATCCCTCGGAAACGTCATCTCACCTGCAAAAGAAATGCAAACAAAAGGGGCAGATATTATCCGTCTATGGGTATCTTCTGTGGACTACGAATCAGACGTACGTATCAGTACTGAAATTTTAAATCAAGTATCTGAAGCCTACCGTAAGATCCGTAACACAATGCGCTTTATGTTAGCAAACACTACGGACTTCGAACCATCTAAACATGCTGTAGCGTTTAAAGACCTACGTACTGTTGACCAATATATGATGATTCGTTTCAATGATGTTGTGAAGACAATTGAAGCAGCGTATGAAAAATATGAATTCTCAACAATTTATCAAACAGTGATGAACTTCTGTACTGTTGATTTATCACAATTCTACTTAGACTTTGCTAAAGACGTTGTGTATATCGAACACGAAAATAACTACGAACGTCGTGCAATGCAAACAGTGATTTACGATATCCTAGTGAAATTAACGAAATTACTAAGCCCAATCTTAGTTCACACGAGTGAAGAAGTTTGGAAATACTTGAAGGAAGAAGAAGCTTATGTTCAATTAGCTGATTTCCCAACAGTAGAAAGCTACGAAAATACAGAAGAAGTATTAGCACAATGGGCTGAATTCTTCAAAGTTCGTAACACTGCTTTGAAAGCTTTAGAAGAAGCTCGTAACGAGAAATTAATCGGTAAGAACTTCGAAGCAAAAGTAACGCTATATCCATCTAATGAAGTTCGTACTTTATTAGAAGGCTTAAACACGAATGTAG
Source organism: uncultured Carnobacterium sp. (assembly GCA_905371865.1). Lineage (GTDB taxonomy): Bacteria > Bacillota > Bacilli > Lactobacillales > Aerococcaceae > Granulicatella. The sequence goes on along the minus strand of CAJPNA010000009.1, from coordinate 15,131 downwards.
CTCAATTATTCATCGTCAGTGAATTAGAAGTGGCTGCAGAAGGAGTTGAAGCTCCAGCGAATGCTGTTGAAGGCGAAGGCGTGAAAGTGGTGGTTGAACATGCTAAAGGTGAAACATGCGAACGTTGCCGTGCTGTGAAGATTGAAGTGGGAACATTAGGAGATGCTCCGACTTTATGTAATCGTTGTGCATCAATTGTACGTGAATACTTCCCTGAAGCGTTGGTTCCAGAAGCAGAATAACAAAATTTAACTGAGTCGAAGAAATTCGGCTCAGTTTTTTTGAATAAAAATCATATAAAAATCGGCCTTAAGTACCATGTTTAACAAATGAAGAATGATACAATAATGCTATAAGGAGGGAATGTCATGAAACAGTGGTTTAGACTAGCAAAATTGGCCTTTTTTATCTTGTTAACGTTTAGGTTGGCGGATTATGTCGATGGCTCAATGAAAAAAGGAATAGTAGTATCTATTGTATTACTTGCCATTTTCTTTTTTGTTCTATTTCCTCGAGAGATGGAGGTTCAATCATTTTTTGAAAAAACAAAGAAACCTTTGAAAAAAACTTCTACTAAAGTACAAGAAAGGTATGAACAATCTGGACTTTCCAAACAAGATATTGAGTATTTTAGACAAAAAATGGCGGTCGTAAAAGATCAAATCAACGAAATTGAGGACAATATCCAAGGATATACAAAACTCAGAATTATTGCGAATCGCTATAATACTTCAATAACAATGAAGGACTATTTTAGAGAGCTTGTGGCAAATCCTGAAAGGTTACCAGATGCGGATTTGTTTGTGCATACTTGTGTGCCTTCGTTAAAAGAAATGACAACAGCCTACCGGAAGATGAGTGAACAACCTGTTAAAGGTAGTGAAACTTATCAAACGTTGCAAGAATTGGCTGAAAAGATTGAACTCACCTGTGAGAAGTTAGAAGAAGATTATTTACATTTTCAAGAAGATAGAATTCAAGATTCTGAAGCAGAGATGGACTATGTCTCTCGAAAGATTCTAGAAAAAGGTAAAGGAGCAAAATAAAATGACAGAAGAAAAAACTAGCATGGTAGATGCCCTCATTCAAAATCCCTTTGGTGAGGATGTTGTGAAAAATACAAGTTTACAAGATGTTTCAGCTGATTTTCCACAAGAACAAGTGGAACCACAAAAGGCTTTGGTGGATTCATTGCCCGTGAAACAACAAGAACAAGCTCGAGCTTTAGCGAAACAAATCGATGAAAAGAATATGCAAGCTATTATTAGTTATGGTGCGGGAGCTCAAAAGCAATTGGGGGAGTTTTCACACTCAATGCTTGCCCATGTTCAAAATAAAGATACTGGAGAAATTGGAGATACATTAAATGAGTTGATGATGCGCCTCAATGAGACCAATCCACAAGATTTAGTGGCGGAGGATTCTAATATTTTCCGTAAAATTTTTGGACGTGTGAAGAAATCTATTTATGAAATGCAATCGAAATATCAAGAAGTTGGATCTCAAGTAGATAAGATTGCTGTGAAACTTGACCATGAAAAAAATGGCTTATTAAATGATAATTTATCTCTTGAACAGCTCTATCAACGAAATAAAGAATTTTTTGAAGCATTAAGTATATATATTGCTGCAGGGGAATTGAAAATTGAAGAAATGCAACAACAATTAATTCCTGAAGCCATGAAGAAAGCACAAGAAACAGGAGATCAAATGGACGTACAAACCGTTAACGATTTGCATCAGTTCCTTGATCGTTTGGAAAAAAGAAATCATGACTTGAAATTAACTCGTCAGATGACGATTCAACAAGCACCACAAATTCGCTTAATTCAAAATACGAATCAAACATTGGCAGAAAAAATTCAATCTTCTATTACAACAACGATTCCTTTATGGAAAAATCAAATTGCGATTGCAATGACGTTACTTCGTCAAAAAGATGCTGTTACGGCTCAACGACAAGTGTCTGAAACGACGAACCAATTAATTCAAAAGAATTCAGAAATGTTGAAAATTTCGACGATTGAAACAGCTCGTGAAAATGAACGAGGTATTATCGATTTAGAAACACTTCAAAAGACACAACAAGACTTAATTGATACTTTAGAAGAAACAATTTTGATTCAACAAGAAGGAAGACAAAAACGTAGAAAAGCAGAGTATGAATTGTCTCAAATGGAGCAAGAACTTCGAGAAAATCTATTAATACTAAGTCAAAAAGAGAAACGTATCAATCAATAAATAACGGATTCGGTTAAGCAAAAAATCTTTACTTACTTATTTCTTTCGGATGAAATAAGTAGGTAAAGATTTTTATTTTTCAGCTAAGCATCCATATATTTCACTATATGACAAATGCTTAACAAAATGATAAAGTCTGCCTTGAACCTTGATATTTTCTCTAACATTATTTAAAATAGGACGAAAGGAAAAAAATTATTTAATGAGGTGAGAAAATGCACGTATGGGTTGTAGTTCTAGCGTTATTAGCATTAGCAGTATTTTTCTTATTCATTTCACTATTCTTGAAGGATAATCAAAATGAAGAAGAAATCGATGAATTAGCAGAAGGGTTATTAGAATTAAACCGTGAAGTATATTCATTAAAGAAAAAAATTCAAGAATTAGAAGGAACAACTGTGTATAAAGGACCATCAGTTGAGCCAACATATGAGGAAGTTCGTGCTGCAAAAACAGCAGAAGTTCATGTGGCTGAAAAAACAGTTGTAGAGGAAGTTCAAGAAACGACTCCTGTTGAAGAAGAAGTAACTACAGTAGAAGAAGTTTCTGTAGAAGAATCTGGTCGTCTACACAATGTAACTAAACAACAAATTATTACATTATTTAGCCATGGAAATTCAGTAGAAACAATTTCTGAGCAATTAAATGTACCTGTTTCAACAGTACAATTAGTGATTGATAATTATTTTGAAGCAGATGCGAAATAAGGAGGAAGAAGAACATGAGTAAAACGAAATTTCGTTCTTTAGGAATGGGCTTCTTAGTAGCAGCGTTAATTTTAGCATTGGTAACAGTGATTTGGCCATTAGTTCCACAATCATTGAAAAGCCAATTAGATGGAGTGAATTTGCCAATCGTTACTGAAGGAGCAAATGAAGCGAGCTATAAAGCCGCTTATGAATCTTTATTAGCTGAAAAAGAATCAAGTAGTAAAGCATCAACAACAAGTGCTTCAGCTACGACTCAAGCTTCAACTACAGAAGCAGCAACTACAGCGTCTTCAACTCCGGTATCGATTACAGTAGAAGAAGGCGAATCATCGAATGATGTTGCTGAAACATTAGCAAAAGCGGGATTGATTAAGAGTGCAAAAGAATTTGTTGATTACTTAACAACTAATAATATTGATGAAAATATCTGGACTGGTACTTTTGAGATTAAACCAGGAAGCTCTTATGAAGAAATTGCTCGTGCTATTGGTGCGTTACGTTAATAAGAATGATAAAGATGCTACAGTCGATTGACTGTAGTATTTTTTGTTAAAAACTAAAATCTTTCTGAAAATTAAATGAAAACTATGGTACAATGGGAGTACGATTTTAGAAAGTGAAGTGAGAGTATGATTGAAAGAAGTCAAGTAGACGTAAATCAAACATGGGATTTAACGCTTTTATTTGAAACAGAAGAAGTTTTTAATAAAGCGTTAAAAGAATTGAAAGAGAAAGTAGACGCATTTCAAAAGAAATATGAAGGAAACATTTCTACTGCTGAGTTGGTGAATGAAGGCTTAGCAACATACCGTGAATTATTAGAACAACGCGGTCAAATTTCAGCGTATTGCAACCTTGCTGTGAGCGCGAATACAAAAGATAAAGAAGCGCAAACACGTGCTGCACAAACACGTAAAGTGTTAGCTGGATTAGACGCCAAGTTAAGTTTCTTTGAATCAGAATTAAGCCAATTGGATGATGCAGTGTTAGAAGAAGCACGCTTGAATAAAGAAGATGCCTTATATATTGAACGTCTCTTAGAAGATAAGAAACATTTATTATCAAAAGATGTGGAAGCAACCTTAGCAGCTCTTGGAAATACATTAGATGCTGGCTACCAAGCCTATAACGATATCAAGTTCAAAGACATGCATTTCCCAGCAGTCGAAGCAGACGGACAAGTCATTCCAATGACATACAACAGCTTTGAAGGCCGTATGCAATCTGAGCCAAATACAGCGATTCGTCGTGAAGCGTTCAAAGTATTTAGCGACACATTACGCAAATATCAACATAGTACAGCTTCAGCGTATAACACACAAATTCAAAAAGAAAAAACAATGGCAACATTGCGAGGATTCGCTTCAGTATTTGACTACTTATTAGACCGTCAAAAAGTGTCTCGTGAATTATACGACCGTCAAATCGATGTCATCATGGAAGAATTAGCGCCACATATGCGTAAATTAGCAGGTCTAATCAAAGAAATCTATCAATTAGATGAAGTGCGTTATGAAGACTTGAAACTAGAAGTAGATCCAACATATGCAGCCAAAGTAACATACGACGAAGCAAAACAATACATCTTAAAAGGATTAGAACCATTAGGGGAAGGTTATCTCAAGATTATGAAGGAAGCCTTCGATAACCGTTGGATTGACTACGCTGAAACAATTGGTAAACGAACAGGTGCGTTCTGTTCATCACCTTATGGGGCAAATTCATTTATCTTAATGTTCTTTACAGAAGATATGAATGACTGCATGACGCTAGCGCATGAATTAGGACACGCAGGTCACTTCCAATTAGCGTACAAAAACCAAAATATCCTAGATGGTCGTCCAAGCATGTACTTTGTTGAAGCACCATCTACAACAAATGAATTACTTGTGGAGTTCTACTTGAAGAATAAAGCAGGAGATGACCTACGTATGAAACGTTGGATTATTTCTCAAATGGTCGCAAAAACTTACTACCACAACTTTGTGACGCACTTATTAGAAGCGTACTTCCAACGCGAAGTATACCGCTTAGTGGACGCAGGTAAGAGTTTAGACGCAGATACGTTAAACGATTTATTCAGAGAAACATTGGCTAAATTCTGGGGACCAGAAGTGGTTCTTACAGAAGGGGCAGAGTTAACCTGGATGCGTCAACCGCACTATTACATGGGGCTTTATTCTTACACTTACTCAGCAGGTTTAACCATCGGTACACAAGTGGCGAAAATGATTCAAAAAGATTCAAGTGTCGCAAACACTTGGGTGGAAGTCTTGAAGATGGGCGGAACAAAGAGCGCAGAAGAGCTTGCAAAAATTGCAGGCGTGGATGTTTCAACAGATGCACCGCTGAAAGATACGATTGCAACAATCGGCGGTTTAATCGACGAAATCGTAGACATTACAAAACAATTGAATGCATAAAAATAAAGGTCAGCAAGGAAATCCTTGCTGACCTTTTTGCGTTTATTTTTATTGATTAGACTTAGAGACAATCAGTTGAACAGATCCTTTAACCTGGAGTGTAGGTGTTCCGGAAGGAAGAATAAAGGAATCTGCTTTTTCAATTTGGTACTGTGTTCCGTCGACTGTGAGTGTACCTTTTCCGTCTAACACCGTTACAAGGTGATAAGTAGAAGAGAGTGCATCACTGTAGTCACCGTCAATATCGTATTTCCAAACGGTAAAGAACTTGTTTTCCACAAAAGTTGTTCTTGTTCCAGTGTCCGTTGACACCACTTGTTGGTTGGTTGTTGGGACACTATGCGGAATCGACGTCACGTCTTTTGTTTGTTGAATATGCAGTGGGCGAGGGTTTCCAGCATCGTCGGTGCGGTTGTAGTCATAGACGCGATAAGTCGTATCTGAATTTTGTTGCGTCTCAAGAATCACAATACCGCCTCCAATGGCGTGAATCGTCCCACTTGGCACATCGAAGAAATCGCCCGCTTTCACAGGAACTTCGGTAAATAGGTCGCTCCAAGCTTCATTGTCGATTTTCTCTGCAAATTCTTCAGGAGTCATTGCCGTATGTCCGTAGACAATTTTTGCGCCTGGCTCTGCTTGTACCACATACCAGCATTCATTTTTCCCGTATTCGCCTTCGTGTTCCAAAGCATATTCGTCATCTGGATGCACTTGAATCGATAAGTCGTCAGAAGCATCTAGCAACTTAATGAGAAGAGGGAAGCTTGCCAATTGTTGCCCATTAAAGAGTTCTGGATGTGTTTTATAGAGTTCATCTAAGCCTATTCCTGTGAATTCAGCAGGGCTTTTGATGGTTGAAATTCCATTGGGATGCGCGCTAATAATCCACGCTTCACCGGTCTTGTCAGAAGGGAGAGTGAAGTTAAACAGCGAATGTAATTTTGTCCCACCCCAAATTTTCTCTTGCAGTACAGCATTTAAAAAGATTGGTTTTGTCATAATGTGCCTCCTATGATGAATGTCTTAGTGCAAATGAATTGAATTCAAATAAATCGTATCTGTGACGGCTAATCGAGTATTCAAACGGAGTTCCATTATCTAGGTATGCCACTTGCTCTACTTCAAAGACTGGCTCTGTTGGAAGGAGTTGTAAGTAATTTTGCTCATCTTCCGAACAAGGTGCTGCACGTAAAATTTTCGTTGCACTCGCAATGCGTAAGCCTAATGGACCTTCGATATATTGATAGATAGAGTTTAATAGGACATCTTCAGTAATCCCTGGAATCACATTTGTACTCATATACGTTTGTTCTAATACATAAGGTTTTCCGTCGATGATGCGAAGGCGATGGATGTTGTATACAGGACTTTGCAGCGGTACTTGTAGTTTTTCTGCAAGAAATTCAGATGCAAACTCTAATTTAAAGTGAATAATTTTGGATTGAATGAAAGAATGCGAATCCTCAGAAATCTTCGTCAGCCCTTTAATGTCTCGTTCTGGAACGATGAGTTTTCGCTTCGACGTGCCTCGAGAGAGGACAAAGGTACCTTGGCCACGTTTTCTGAAGATAAGCCCTTCAGAAACGAGCAAGTCTAATGCTTTTTTGACCGTCATTCGACTGCTATCATACTTTTTTGTTAATGTAATTTCATCGGGGAGTTGTTGATTAATGGCATATTCGTTATTTAAAATTTTTTCACGAATCGCATGGTAAATCTGTAAATATTTTACGCTCATCGAATGTCATCCTTTCTATAAACTAGCTTAATTATAACAAATGTAGTATAGATAGGCAAAAACGACATTTTGGATACTAATAATATAATTTGTCTAGACAAATTATAAAAATGTGATATACTATATTTGGAAAAGCTTACAGAAAGGAGGTTAATTATGAAGAAACAATTGATTTTCCCTCAAGGATTCTGGTGGGGTGCCGCTTCTAGCGGACCACAGACAGAAGGACAATTCGACAAGGTGCATGAAAATGTGATGGATTACTGGTATAGAACTGATCCAAAAGCATTCTTTAATGGAGTAGGACCTGATGTTGCCAGTGATTTTTATCATACGTATCCTGAAGATTTTCGTTTGATGAAGGAGATTGGATTTAATTCATTCCGGACTTCGATTCAATGGAGCCGTTTGATTAAGGACTTCGAAACGGGTGAAGCCGATCCAAAGGCTGTGGAATTTTACAATGCAGTTATTAATGAGGCAAAGAAAAACGATATTGAACTAGTTTTGAATTTACATCATTTCGATATGCCAGTTGAATTGCTCCAAAAATATGGTGGCTGGGAAAGTAAACATGTCGTGGATTTATTCGTAAAGTTTGCTAAAACAGCGTTTGAATGTTTTGGCAATAAGATTCATTACTGGACAACTTTCAATGAGCCAATGGTCATTCCAGAAGCAGGATACTTATATGCATTCCATTATCCAAACCTAAAAGGGAAAGGAAAAGAAGCTGTACAAGTGATTTATAATCTAAACCTTGCGAGTGCAAAAGTGATTGAACTGTATCATTCGCTAGGCATGAATGGCAAGATTGGAATTATTTTGAACTTGACGCCGGCTTACCCTAGAAGTGATTCTCCAGAAGATTTAGCAGCAAGTCAATTTACAGATGATTTCTTTAACAGAGTCTTCTTAAATCCAGCGGTGAAAGGTACATTCCCTGAAACCTTGGTGAAACAACTAGAAGAGGACGGCGAGTTATGGAGTCATACCGAAGAGGAATTGCAGCTAATCCAATCGAATACAGTTGATTTTCTTGGAGTGAATTACTATCATCCAAAACGTGTTCAAACGCAGCCTAATCCAGAGGAGTACAAAACACCTTGGATGCCAGACCAATATTTCAAAGAGTATGAATGGCCTGAGCGTCGCATGAATCCATATCGTGGATGGGAAATCTTCCCGAAAGCAATTTATGACATTGCAATGATTGTGAAAGAAGAATATGGCAATATCCCATGGTTCATTAGTGAAAACGGAATGGGTGTTGAAAACGAAGGTCGCTTCATTGGAGAAAATGGAGTCATTGATGATGTGTATCGTATTGAATTTTACGAAGAACATCTAACATGGCTACATAAAGCGATTGAAGAAGGTAGTCGTTGTTTTGGATATCATACATGGACTGCTTTTGATTGCTGGTCTTGGAATAATGCGTATAAGAATCGTTACGGATTTATTTCTGTAGATTTAGAAACGCAAAAGAGAACCATCAAGAGTAGTGGAAGATGGTATCGTAACGTCAGCGACAATAACGGTTTTGAAATAAAAATTGAGGAATAAAGAGAGGAGATATTCAGATGAAAAACTCAAAATTTATTGATAAATTTGCCGCGTTTGCAGGTAGACTGGGGAACCAAATTCATTTAAAAACCCTCAGAGATGCTTTCGCGACAGTAATGCCATTATATATTTTGGCAGGTTTAATTGTTCTTTTGAACAACACAGTATTTAAGTGGATTTTCCAAGGGGATACCTTAACGAAATTCCAATATTGGGGAATTACAATTGCAAACGGTACTTTAAGTATTTCAGGAATTATTATTGCCGTAATGGTTGGTTATTTCTTAGCGAAAAACAGAGACTTCGAAAACCCATTGGCAGCATCAATGCTATCATTAGTTTCATTAATTGTTATGATGCCAAATACAGTTTCTGCAGTTCCTAATGGAGCAAAAGATGCGGTGAACATTTCAGGCGTTCTTTCATTTAACAACACAGGAACAGGCGCAATGTTCGCAGGGGTTATCGTAGCGATTATTGCAACAGAATTATTCATCAAACTATCAAGCGTTAAAGCGTTACAAATTAACCTTGGTGATAACATTCCACCAGCAGTTGGTAAATCATTCAGCGTATTACTTCCAGTAATGACGGTTATTTCATTATTCGGGGTTGTATCAGCATTATTATTCAACATGTATCAAACAAACTTAATCTCAATTATTACAGTCTTCATCCAAGAACCTATTCGTCATATTGGTACAAGCTTGATTGGGGTAATCATTATTTACTCTCTAGGAAATATGTTATGGCTATTTGGTATTCACCAAGCCGTTATTTACAGTGCAATTCTAGAACCATTACTATTAATTAACATCACTGAAAACATCGCTGCAGCCAATAATGGACAAGCGATTCCGCACATCATCAACTTATCTCAAGTTCAAACATTTGCCTTAATGGGTGGTAGTGGATCTACATTATGTTTATTAGTAGCAACATTCTTAGTGAGCCGAAACGCTGCTTCTAAAAACGTAGCTAAATTATCATTTGGACCGGGGCTCTTTAATATCAATGAACCAGTATTATTCGGTTACCCAATCGTTTATAATATTTCATTAGCGATTCCATTTATCGCAGTTCCAGCTCTTGGTATTTTAATCAGTTACTTAGCAACCGTTGCTGGATTCATGAGTCCTGCATTTGTACAAGTTCCTTGGACTACACCAGTATTCTTAAATGCTTGGTTAGCAACAGCAGGGGACTTCAGAGCAATTCTAGTTCAATTAGTCATCTTTGTACTTGGTGTTCTTCTATACATTCCATTTATCAAAGTTAATGACAAAGTAGTTGAACAAGAAATGGAAGGTTAAAATTATGAAACATATTTTATTAGTATGTAATGCGGGAATGTCGACAAGTATGCTCGTTAAAAAGATGCAACAAAGCGCGGCTGAACGTGGTATTGATGTTTCAATTGAAGCAAAATCGATTACAGAAGCTAAAAAGAATATCCATGAAGCAGATGTTATTCTCATTGGACCACAAATTCGTTATGAGTTACCTGCAGTAAAAGAAATCGCAGGGGATATTCCAGTAGATGCGATTGATATGCGTGACTATGGAATGATGAACGGCCCAAAAGTATTAGACCAAGCACTAGCATTGATAGGAGAATAAAATGACAGAAGAAATGGAACTTATTTGTTTCCAGCTGATTGCTAATAGCGGTGCAGCCAAATCCTCATTTGTAGAAGCCATTCAATTGGCCAAAAAAGGACAGTTTGAAGACGCAAATGCAAAATTGGAGGAAGCAGAGGAAGCCTTTGTTGAGGCACATAAAATTCATGCAGAGCTGATTCAAAAAGAAGCAGGTGGAGAAAAAACAGAATTTTCATTGTTGTTCATGCATGCAGAGGATCAAATGGCATCAACAGAAATCGTACAGTTATTAGCGCAAGAGCTAATCGAACTGTACCGAAATAAACACGCACAATAAGAATTTTACAAAAACACAGATTGGCATTTTGTGCTGATCTGTGTTTTTTATTGTATTAGTAGTCGTTGTTAGAAAGTAAAGATTCCGGAGAAGCTTACGGATTCTATAATAGCAGTAACGTGAAGTGCATCGAATAAAAATTATGGGGAGTAGGAGTTTACTTCGTAGTTAAAAACTTTGTAAAGGTAGACGCAGTAGCTGATTGAATCAAGCTTCATCACTTGTGATTCGCTTAATTCTAATCAGTCTTGCGGAGGTAAGACTACAAAGCAAACAGGACTCACACTGTGAGTCCTGTTTTGTCTTTGGTCTTACTCCCATTTGAAGCTTCGAAGGTGTAAGACTTCGGCTTACACCGGTCCAACGTTACAGCTAGTATGAAGACATCCGTGAGAATTCGAAGGAATCTTTCTTTAGGTTTTGAAGAGACTTTCATAAGGAAAAGAATCTTTAAGAAATGCCTAAATCCTTTTAAATCGCGTGAATTCAATGATAGAATAAACTCACATCAACTGTGGAGGAACATATGGAAGACAAAAAATTATTGATGAATACATATACAGGGCGCGTATTTAATCCGCTTGAAATAATTCCAGACAATGTTGCCATTGAAGATATTGCGCATGCCTTAAGTATGATGTGTCGAGGAAACGGACATCTACGTTTCTTTTATTCAGTAGGATTACATAGCATTAACTGTGCGCAAGAAGCCATCGCTAGAGGATATCAAACAGGAACTGGCCTTGCGTGTCTATTGCATGACGCGACCGAAGCCTATATCGCTGATTTAATTCGACCTGTGAAAAAACAATTGCCAGAGTATGAAGTAATTGAAAATAACTTATTTGAAGTCATTAAAGAAAAATTTTTCTTGCAACATTTAGAAGAGAAAGAATGGGCAAAAGTTTGGGCAATTGATCATGAGATGCTCTCTAATGAATTACCGGTGATTTTAACGGATGAACCTATTATAAAAAAAGCGTCATTACTTAGCAGTCCAATTCTCGAAGAAAGAGGTATGCGAGCAGTCGAACTCGAATTCTTGAAGTTGTTTACCGTACTCTTTGAAGCCTATCAAAAAGAAGTAAAAAAATTAAAACGCGCTCAGGAAAAAAGAATACTCGAAGAAATGCCCCCCGGGAAACGACGCGCGGAAGAAAAACGAGTGGTAGAGTGGCTTAAAGGAATGCCACAATGGATTGAGGCTAAAACAATTGCTGTAACGATGCCAATGAGAATTGAATTCCAATTAGATTTGGTGATACAAGAAGCCAGACTTTTGGGGAAACAATTATTTGTTCCTGTCACTATGCCAGACAAGACATTAGTTTTTGTGGAATGGAATGAACAAACCACTTTTAAACGGACTTCGTTCGGAGCGTTAGAACCTGTGATTGACAGCGCTCATCCAATATTTGAAGCAAAAGATTTAGATTTAGTGATTGTTCCAGGATTACTTTATAGTACGAAAGGAGACCGAATTGGATTTGGCGGTGGCTATTATGATAGAACCCTGCAAAAGGTGGACGATTATCGTATTCTCTCACTAGCATATACGACTCAGGTGACTCCTGTTGTCGACTGGCCAATATTTGAAACGGATATTCATATTCCAACGATTATTACAAGTGAAGGAGTGGTTCGACATGTTTAAGATTAACCCTTGGAAATTAGAACGGATGAAGAGAAATTTCAATGAGAATTTTAGCTTCACTTATTTATTTCTTGCGATTCAAGCAGCGCTGTTTATCGTGATGACCCTAGCAGGTGGAAGCACGAATGGACAAGTTCTTATTAATTTCGGAGCGAAATTCAATCCTTATATCATTTATCAACATGAGTATTACCGATTCCTTACACCGATTTTCTTACATATTGGATTGGAACATATTTTATTTAACAGCGTCTTCTTATATATGATTGGTCGTCAGATGGAGTACGAAATTGGGCACTGGAGATTCCTTGTGGTGTATTTGTTATCAGGAGTTATGGGAAATCTTGCAAGTTTTGCCTTTTCTTCAAACATTTCAGCAGGGGCTAGTACGGCACTCTTTGGACTGATGGGAGCTGTTGTTTATCTATCTCGTAAACATGGCTACATTCGTTCTTTTAGACAAATGGGAGTGCAATATGCAGGACTTATCGTTATCAATATTGTGCTTGGATTTATTAATTCTGCGGTAGATAACTACGGGCACTTAGGCGGACTCGTTGGAGGATATTTAGTGATGACAGCGATTAGCTTTAGAGGAGACCGATTGACAAAGCCGGCTTCATGCATTGCGGGAATTGCAACGTATTTTGTCATTGCATTTTTACTATTTTGGCTAGGAATGAAAAGATAATGCTGTTATAATGAAAGCATATACAAGATTCGTGGAGTGAATACAATGGAAAAAAAAATTATTGGTATTGATTTAGGTGGGACTTCCATCAAATTTGCGATTATTTCACTTGAAGGTGAAATTCAACAAAAATGGTCGATTCCTACCAATATTTTAGATGAAGGAAGTCATATTGTGGATGACATTATTGATACGATTCGTCATCGCTTAGAATTATTAGGACTAACAAATGAAAACTTTGCTGGAATCGGGATGGGGTCTCCTGGTGTTGTGGATAGAGAAAATGGTACAGTAATCGGTGCCTACAACTTAAACTGGAAAACTTTGCAACCTTTAAAGGAAAAAATTGAAGGAGCACTAGGAATTCCCTTCTATATTGATAATGATGCCAATGTTGCCGCACTTGGTGAAAAATGGATGGGTGCTGGTGGAGACCAACCTGATGTAACTTTCTTTACACTTGGAACAGGTGTAGGTGGTGGAATTATCGCTGAAAATAGACTGATTCATGGTGTAGCTGGTGCGGGCGGCGAACTTGGACATATTACGGTTGATTTTAGTGACCGTCCATTTGCATGTACTTGCGGTAAAAGAGGATGTCTTGAAACGGTAGCGAGCGCTACAGGGATTGTGAACTTAGCCCGTCGTTATTCAGATGAATTTGCAGGCGATTCAGAATTAAAAGCAAGAATCGATGATGGGCAAGATGTCAGTGCTAAAGATGTATTTGATTTAGCTAAACAGAATGATCCTTTATCCTTAATCGTCATTCGTCATTTTTCTAAGTATTTAGGAATTGCATGTTCACATGTTGCAAATATGTTAAATCCATCATTCATCGTCATAGGTGGTGGAGTTAGTGCGGCAGGACAATTCTTACTAGAAGGTGTTCGAAAAGAATACGAACAATTAGTATTCCCACAAGTACGCGAAACAACACATTTACGTTTAGCCGAACTTGGGAATGATGCAGGAGTCATTGGAGCAGCTTCTTTAGTGCTTTTGAAAGATTAAAAGAAACATGATACAATATCTCTTGTCTGATTAAATAATTATTAAAGGAGTTAAGTCTCATGTGGTATATCGTTTGGGCTTTATTTATGGCCTATGGAATTTATTTATTTGTATTAATCTGGATGCGTCAATCATCTGCTAAAGTGGTTAGCGCTGAAGAATTCGGAAAAGATTTGCGTCATGGACAATTAATTGACGTTCGTGAGAAAGACGAATTCAAAGCAGCTCATATTTTAGGGGCTCGTAATATTCCATATTCTCAATTTAAAGAACGTTACATGGAATTACGTAAAGATCAACCAATTTATTTATACGAAGATGGCGTAACGATTGCTGGTCGCTGCGCTTATCGTTTAAAGAAAAATGGATATACAAATATTTTCATTTTAAAACATGGTTTTGAAGCATGGAATGGAAAAGTGAAAAAAAGAGAAAACTAAACAGAAAGAGCTAGTTCTTTTGAACTAGCTCTTTTTTATATCATTAATCCACTTTGTAATACATCATGTTTTTAACCGTTTTACCATCTGTAACCGTTTGTGTTCCGAAAATGCGATCTTTTGAAATGTCCGATTGATCTTTTTCACCAGGAAGTAATCCATAAGTCAATTCTACATTTTTCGGAATGAAGGAGAATACCGCCCCTCCTACAAATGTTTTATCATTGTTTTCTGGAACCATAATCCAGTTTAAAAGCCCTTCTTGATATTGTTGTTTGGTAATTGCAACTTTCAAAACCCCATGACTACTCGAAATTTTACCTTCTTTGTCGATGTGAATTTCCCAACCAGCTGAGTTTCTCCAAGTTCCTTCTACGCTTCGGAAGTCTCCTTGTTTTATCGCTTGAAGATCCATTGAGGATGGTTTTGGTTGTTCTGCTGGAATGACTACTTTTTCCGTTGATACAGTTTCGGGAACAGGAACTGTTGCTTCTTTTTGTTCTACTGTCGTTGAAACCACAGTAGTTGGTTCGCCTGTAGTACTAGTTGAGGTTTGTTTAGTAGTTTTTGTACTTGATGTTGTAGTAGCTTTTGACTGAGTTGTAGTTGCGTCTTCTTTCTTTTGGAAAAGTGAACAGCCTCCTAAAGTAAGAACTATTAAGAATAATGTTATCAGTTTTTTCATTAAAATCCCTCCGTTTCTATTCTATTA
>CAJPNA010000008.1 GCA_905371865.1 uncultured Carnobacterium sp. | reverse complement strand
ACATCAAATATATAATATTTTTAATAAAAAATAAAAACGATATCAAAAAAATGTAAAAGGTAGTATAATAAAAATGAATAAACGAAAGATAGGGGTAGTGTATATGAGTCAAGAATTGTACCAACTGATACCGTTGCTTCTTAAGAAGGTAAAAAAGCAAACAGAACTCAAAAATGCTGCCTTTGCTTTCCAGAATAAGACGGGAGCCGTTAAGTTTTTCTTTTTAATTGAAAAAAATCAACCACAAGATCTTCGCTTATTATTCTTTAAGAACGAAGAGGAACTTGTTCGATATCGACTGTCTGAAAGACTTGTTTCGATGTCGGATGAGGTTGTTGGGGAAGAAAAACCCGAAGCATTTTGGTTTCGAAAAGGCATCGAAATTCAGTTTGTAAAGCGCAGTGAATTTGATGAAGGCGAAATGGAATTCTTAAAGCAAAAAGGGTATCCCGTGAAAGGGGCTAGAGAATTACCAATTATCTCGAGCTTTAATGAACCATTTGATCTTTTTTCCGATTTAAAAAAGTATGAAATTACTTTTGTACAACGAATCATTGCAGTATTACTTCAAGAAGGAAACTGGGAAGAAATTTTAAAAGCGGTGAAAGTTCTTGGACAAACCGAAGAGGAGTTTTACTCTGTTTTAGAATATAACCAAAAAACAAAACAAATAAAGTCTCTAGGAATCACTCGTAAAGAGATGAGTTTCGATACGATTGAAGAACTCAAGCCATTTTTCCAAGTGAATCCTGAACCCATTGTGGTTAGTGATTTTTCACTTCTGAGAGCCAAAAAGATGATTCAAGGGATTCTTACAGGTAGCTATGAAATTCAACTGACACTTTCTCCAATCGCTGCGATGGGCTTCTATAAAATAGGTGCTTTTATGCTAGCGATGGCCGATGAGAGAGAAATCATCTTTTTACAAGAAACAGATTTAGATACTAAAGCCATTCAAAATTATATATTAGAAATCATCATGATGATGGAGGCAGTCCCACGTAGATTTATTACGAGTGGCCCTTTTGCAATGCGACTTTCGAATATGATCGATCAATTATTAAAACGCCTTGGAACAGATATCGTCATACTGGATGAACTTCCAACGATGAACCGTTATTCCAATTTAGCGAAAATGGATCTTCTATTGTCGCAAACCGATATTGATAATCTTCTCTTTTAAGGAAACGTCTGGAAACCCGTGCCCCCTCTTTACGTTTCCTCTAGTGTAGGTCAAAGGAGAGGCCAGAACTCAAACCTTTCTCAATGAGTTCATATGGCTCCCACGCAAAGTTGATTCGGCTTAAACAAAGAACCAAAGCTTTGTTTAAGTCAATCAACTAGTGCGATAATTTTTTGAAATTGAACTCCCTTTAGAACCCTACAAAAAGGCCTATTCACATCGAATAGGCCTTTTATATTAGATTTCGTATTCGGTATATTTTGTACCAAGACTATCAAAAGTGACTTGGTTTTGCAGGAGCTCAATGATTTCTGCTTCAAAGTGTTCCACTTCTTGAACGGGCAGGCTACATGTAAATTGCACGTCGTTTAGAAAGACTTTATCCACAATTGGAATCTGTTGAGTTTGGCAATAATATTCCACTTTTCCTACATGTGCATAGTTGAAAGTAAGAGAGAGTTGTTCCTCAAGCCGACATTCAACCACACCAATAGCTTTAAGCCCCTCACTTACCGCCCCAGAATACGCACGAACAAGTCCTCCAGCTCCTAGTTTTGTGCCACCAAAGTAACGAGTGACTACCACCGCAATGTCTTTTAATTCGTTTTTCTTCAACACTTCTAGCATAGGAACACCTGCTGTTCCGCTAGGTTCGCCGTCATCCATTGCTCGTTGTACTTGGTCATTTTCACCAATGAGAAAACTAGAGCAGTTATGAGTGGCTTTCCAATGTTCCTTTTTGATCGTTTGAATAAATTCCAACGCTTCTTCTTCATCTTTTACACGGCTAAAATGGGCAATAAAACGAGACCCTTTGATTTCGATTTCGTGAACGCCATTTTCTTTAATTGTTTTATATTTTTCTAACATTCTTTTCCCTCACTTTCTTTCAGTATAGCATAAAGCCAAAAGTATCTCCCGCTTTTTTTTAATGGTCAAATATGGTAGTATAGAAAGGCAGTATATGACTGGGGGAATACGTATGATTCAAGTAACATTGATGGTTAGAATGACGTTAATTATTGCTTTTATTGTACTGAGTTACTGGGCGCTTCAAGGAATTCAAATTGAAAAAATCCTGAAAAAAGGGCGCGTACAAGAAGCACGAATCCTCTTTTTACTCATCGCCATTTGGATGGGCGCAAGTATAGCAAAAGTCATATTCGATTTATCAGACTATTTAAATCAGTATATTCAAAATGTGATACAGTAATTGGATTGAGTTTTCGGAGGTTTTTCATGGAAAAGATGATCGTTCGCGGTGGCGATACACGTCTTCAAGGGACAGTAAAAGTTGAAGGAGCTAAAAATGCGGTATTACCGATTTTAGCAGCGAGTATTTTAGCAGAAAAGGGCGTAACACATTTAACAAACGTGCCTAATTTATCAGATGTACATATGATGTTAAACGTATTAGGAAGCATAAACGTATTAAGCACATTTGATGAAGAAGAAAAAGCGATTACGTTGAATGCTACAAAAGATATTACAACGACTGCTGCTTTTGAATATGTAAGTAAAATGCGCGCGTCAATCGTTGTGATGGGTCCACTATTAGCTCGTTTTGGACATGCGCGTGTGGCGATGCCAGGTGGATGTGCCATCGGTAGTCGTCCAATCGACCTTCACCTAAAAGGGTTCGAAGCGATGGGAGCAACCATCGTTCAAACAGAGGGATATATTGAAGCGCACGCGGAAGAATTACATGGGGCTCGTATTTACCTAGATTTTCCATCAGTAGGTGCTACTCAAAATATCATGATGGCAGCAACGTTGGCAAAAGGAACTACTCACTTAGAAAACGTAGCTCGTGAGCCAGAAATCGTGGACTTAGCAAATGTTTTAAATAAAATGGGTGCTAGAATTGTGGGAGCAGGGACAGAAAGTATGCGTATTGAAGGGGTAGAACGTTTAGATGGAACTATCCATTCTATTATCCCTGACCGTATTGAAGCAGGAACTTTCATGGTCGCAGCAGCAGTAACGAAAGGCAATGTGTTTATTGAAGATGCAATTGCAGAGCATAATCAGCCATTAATTTCTAAGTTAGGTGAAATGGGTGTTCAATTTATCGAAGAGGAAGAGGGGGTTCGTGTGATTGGTCCAGATTCATTAAAACCAATCGATGTTAAAACATTACCTTATCCAGGATTTCCTACCGATATGCAAGCGCAAATGACGATTGCTCAATTACTAGCAATAGGAACCAGTACGATGACGGAAACAGTTTTTGAGAACCGTTTCAATCATTTAGAAGAAATGCGTCGTATGGGAGCTCAATTCCGAATTGATTCTCACACAGCTGTAATGACGGGTGCTTCAGTTTTGTCTGGTGCAGAAGTAAAAGCAACGGACTTACGTGCAGCGGCGGCATTAATTATTGCGGGTATGGTCGCTAAAGGATATACAAGAGTCACAGAATTACAGTTCTTAGACCGTGGATACTTTGAATTCCATGAAAAATTGCGTGCTTTAGGAGCAACGATTGAACGTGTGAACGAACCAGAAGGCCAAGCGTTTAGTAACGAAGATTTAGAAAGACTATTTGTAGTATAACATCATAAGGACGTAAGGAAGAGATTTCCTTCGTCCTTTATTTCTTTTATGCGACTTAGTGAGTTATAAAGACTAGAATATAAAAGAAGAATCGTTTAATTTTTTGTAAAAGGTCAAAAGCTTCTATGTGGTTTGAAAAGAATTTGTGGTACAGTATAATAGATTCAATTTAAAAGGAGGATTGTATGAACGAAGAATTTAATGAAAAAGATCATGTCGATCACGTGATGCATGATCAAGAACCAGAAGAGACAGTCGAACATCGTCATACAGAAGAGCCTACAAAACAATCGATTATAAAGAGAGCCTGGAATCATAGTATTATGTTAGCCATTCGTCGTTTTTGGAGAAAATTCCATGTGACGAAATTAATTCTTACTATCATGCTTACAGCTATTACCCTGTTTTCAGCATTTTTAGTATATACTGCTAAAACTACTGATGTCAGTGGCTTAAGAGCTGGGATGGTACAAGTAACAGAAGTTTATGACCGTAATAATCAAGAAGCGGGAGTTTTAAATATCAACAAAGGAGAATTTGTGACCATCGATCAAATCTCTCCAAATATGATTAATGCCCTTGTTTCTACCGAGGATAAGCGGTTCTATGATCATCATGGGTTTGATCCAATAGGATTCTTACGTGCCACATTTGGGTTATTACTCAATCGCGGTCGTGTTACAGGTGGAGGAAGTACCATCACCCAACAGTTGGCTAAAAATGCTTTTCTTACACAAGATCAGACGTTTTTGAGAAAAGCAAAAGAACTCTTTTTAAGTTTTGAGCTGGAAAAGAAATATTCTAAAGATCAAATTTTAGAGATGTATTTGAATAATGCCTATTTTGGTAATGGCGTATACGGAATCGAGAATGCGTCTTTACGCTACTTTGGTAAAAGTGCGAAAGATTTAACCATTAGTGAAGCTGCCGTATTAACCGGAAGCTTGAAGGCACCAAATGTGTATAATCCAATCGATGATATGGAAGCAACGGTGAAACGTCGTGCTACAGTATTACAATTAATGGTGACTAATGGAAAAATTACGCAAGAGGAAGCGGATAAAGCCGGAGCGGAAGTTATTACGGTTCAAGACGCTTATGTAGCAAACTCTCGTTATAAATATCCTTATTATTTTGATGCCGTTATTAACGAAATTACTAATAATTATGGGATTAGCGAAGAAGAACTGTTAAATAAAGGGTATAAAATCTATACAGGCTTAGACCAAAAGATGCAAGCCGATATGGAAGAAACCTTCTCCAATAGTTGGTTATTCCCGAAAGCTAGTGACGGAACGATTGCTCAAGCGGCTTCTGTGGCTATGGATCCACAAAATGGGGATGTCCTAGCTACGGTTGGAGGACGTACGAATGAGAAACATACCTTCCGAGGATTTAATCGTGCCACTCAATTGCAAGCACAACCCGGTTCTACGTTTAAACCATTAGCTGTATATACTTCTGCTCTGGAAGAAGGATACCAACCGAATTCTGTACTCGTGGATGAGAAACGTTCCTATGGGTCAGACAAATATACTCCAGAAAACTGGAATAAACAGTATCAAGGAACAGTTACGATGACAGAAGCGTTGAATCAGAGTTGGAATGCTCCAGCAGTGTGGTTATTAGATAAAATTGGTTTGAAAAAAGGAATCGAAAAAGCCCATCAGTTTGGGATTGAAACTGATCCCGGAGATGAATATTTAGGGATTGCTTTAGGCGGACTCACAAAAGGGGTTTCTCCAATCCAAATGGCCTCAGCCTATACAGCTTTTGCCAATAAAGGTGTTCGTACGAAACCTCGTTTTGTTACTAAAATTGTAGATGCAAACGGGAAAGTCATTGTCGATAATACAGCGGTTAAAGACAATCGTGTAACGACAGAAGAAGTAGCTAAGAAGATGACAAGTATGCTTTTAACGGTCTATGGTCAAGAAGGGCTAGGCGCTCCATTTTCCCCTTCAGGTAAAATTATTGCCGGGAAGACAGGGACTACAGAAGCTCTTAATAATGAAAATGGTTCTAGAGACCAATGGATGATTGGATACACGCCGGATGTAGTGGTGGCGACTTGGATGGGATATGACCAATCCGGAAATTATTCTTTATCTGCTTCCAGTAGAGAAGGGGTAGGGCCACTCTTTAAACTAGAGATGGAAGGCTTACTACAATATACAGCCAATACGGCATTTAATGTAGAGCCTGTAAAAACCAAACAATCAAATCAAAAGAATCAAAATAATACGCTAGATAATTTTATTCAGGATGCCCAAAAGACTGGAGAACAAATCTGGAATCAACTTCAGGAATGGGGTAAAAATATCTGGAATAAATTTAATAATCGATAATACGAATGTACGTTCGTATTTGTAGTGTAGTAGGCGACGATATGTTATAATAAGACAAAACAATTAGGAGGATGAAAGATGAGTAATATTTATGATACAGCAAACCAATTAGAACGTGATTTGCGTGATTTAGCAGAATTCAAAACTGTAAAAGCAAGCTTCGAAGCCATTGAAGCAGATGAAACAGCAAAAGCATTATTCGATGAATTCCGTCAAGTGAATATTGAATTACAACAAAAACAATATTCAGGACAAGAAATTACGGAAGAAGATATTCAAAAAGCTCAAGAATTAGGACAAAAAGTGAGCGAAAATGAATATATTAAAGCGTTGATGGAAGCGGAGCAACGTTTAAATACGATTATGCAAGACATTAACCGTATCATTACAAATCCACTTCAAGAGCTTTATAATGGTAAATAGTTCAATCAAACGGTTTTAATAAGAATCGATCCAAAGCATATTTTCTTTGAACGCACGAAAGACGGTTCAGGAAAATATGCTTTTTTTGAAGAAAAAGAAAGGAGTAACTAGAATGGTCAAATTGATCCATGCATCAGATGTCCATCTGGGGATTACTTATGCAGGCATTGGTAAGAATCATCGTGAAATCGCAAGGGAGTTAAAACAGGCTGCCTTTGATGCTTTTGAAAAAGTTGTAGGTAAAGCCATTGAAGAAGAAGTGGATGTACTTGTTTTATCAGGAGATTTATTGGATAGCCAACGGACGTTTATTAAAGAAAAGTTATTTCTTCAACAGCAACTAAATCGTCTGGCTCCTTTTGGGATTCCTGTCATTTTGGCACTTGGCAATCATGATGCGGGGACTGCTTATGTATCTGGAGAGCATATTTATACTTTTGGAAGTACTGTTGAAACCATCGAAATAGAGACCAAAAAGGGAGAACGTGTGGCCTTTAGTGGATTTAGTTATGACATTCCAGTTATCCCTAACCGTAAAATACAAGAGTATCCCATCAAGAGCCCACACTGTGATGTTCATGTTGGTGTCTTGCATGGAGAGGTGACTTCTTCTACTGGGCGCTATGCACCTTTTTCAATCCCTGAATTAAAAGATAAAAACTATGATTACTGGGCATTAGGGCATATTCATCATTGCCAAGAAGTGTCACAGAACCCATGCGCTTGGTATAGTGGAACAACACAGGGGGCTGACCGATCTGAGAGTGGAGAAAAAGGAGCGCTTTTAGTCGAAATCACTTCAGGGCGTCCTCCTCAGATTCACTTTATTGAGACGAGTAAGATGGATTGGATGGATGTCACAATAAGAATTATTGAAAGTGCTCGTTTGGAAACTGTTCCCTATTTCATTGTAGAGGCTCTACCAAAAGTAGAAAAACGTAGCCTTATCACCGTCTTTTTACAAATGCAAGAGTCACTGTTTACAAGAGAAGAGTTACTGCAACTCACGCAAGTAGTGAATTCTTTATTGGAAGAAAGAGGCTCACTTGTGAGTGTAATGAGTATTAGAGAACGAATGATAGAGCCTTTACGCGGCGTCTCTGGAATCTCTTTAGTAGGGGAGAAGGATTCTACGATTTTTTCTGAAATGGAGATTGCCAAGAGTGGGTTTGCGAATCAATGGATGAATGAGTTTCTTCAGCAAGAAGATGTTCAACAAGAGATTCACGAACGTGCGATGCGTTTATTAGAAGCTCGATTTTTAGGAAGGGAGGAAGGTTAATGTATATTTCAAAAATCGAAATTGATCATTTTGGAAAATGGGAACATGAGACTTTTACCTTCCATCCGAACTTACAAGTCGTTCAAGGACTGAACGAATCTGGGAAGACGACCATTCGAAGATTTATCGAACAAATGCTCTTTGATTTTAAGCAAAAGAAGAATGGTGTGTATCCTTACCAGCCACTTCATACGAATACGCGGGGCGGGCGAATGTGGATTGAAGATGAAGGACTAGGTTCTCTCATCATTGAACGAACTGCAGTAGGTTCTCAAAAGAAATTAGTGTTAAAATCGGCCGAAACAGGTCAGGCTTTACCGGAGTCCATGCTCGAGCGAATCCTCCACGAATTAACATTGAGTGAATACCATTCGCTTTTTGGATTTAATGAGGAGGAATTACAGCAAAACGTCTTTAGTAATGAAGAAGAAATGCATCGTTTCTTATATAGTCTCAGTGTCATGGGACATAAAGGGGCATATGAAGAGAGTCAAAGGCTACTAAATGATGCGAATAAACTGTATCGTCCTCAAGCAAAAAAACTGGAACTCAATGAGCGAATCGACCGTCTCGAGGAATTAACGAATCGGTTGTCACAAACCAAAAGCGAGAATACACTCTATGAAGGATATCTTCGTACGATAAAAGACCTCCAACAAGAAGAAGAGGAATTGACGACATCACTTTCCAAGACACAAAATAGAATAGATATCTTAGAAAAAAAGCATAGTTATTTTGATGCATTGGAAGAATACCGCGCCATTGAAGGGCAGCATGACTTACCAAAAGAATATGGCCATTCTAAGGCAGTAGAGGCGAATCATTGCTTACGTTCGTTTGAAAAAGAAATCGAACAAACAAAAGAAGAGTTAAATCGAACAAAAGCTCAAGTTCAAGCTCTAGGTGAAGCTACAGAAGACACAGAACTTGAAGCTCTTTATACAAAAGCTCAAAGTGTGGCTGCTGTTGAAGAACGTGCTTTTGAATTGGAACGTGAGTTGAAGACTCATTCTGGAAATATCGGTGTGCAAAGAGAAGGTGTTCAACCCTTTACAGAGGCTGAACTCGCCAAATTCGATGCAATACAAAGGGAAACTCAACCTTTAACGTCGATGAGGACGGAAATAATCATTGGACTGATTGGAATTATCGTGATGATTATTGTTGGATTTCTAACCAATCAAGTACTAGTAAGTGTGATCATTGCTACCGGTCTTGGGATTGCAGGAGGACTCTTTTTACAAAAAAATGGACAGGTCATTTCTCCAAAGGGCAAAAAAGAGAATGAACGTGTTCAACAAATTCTCTTGGATAAAGGCATTGAGGTGACCCTGGAAGAAGCAAAACGTTTTATTAGTCGAAACGAAGGACGTAGTGTCAATGATTTCTTACAAAAGAAGGAACAGTGGATTCAGTTGAAAGAAGGACTTTCAGCATTTAAAGAAGAAACTCAAGACTTCTGGAAAAAAGTAGAAATCACTGCACCGGCAACCATCAATCAACAACTAGGAATCATTCGTGAGACATGGATGACTTCTCAAAAAAGAGTGGCCAAAACGGAACAACTCCAAGAAAGTATCCAGAAGAGAGAGCAACATTTAGCGCAATTAGAACAAGATGCATTAGAAGTAAGAGAAGAATTGCTAGATAGATTGCAACCTCTTGGTATTACAACGATAGAAGCCTATAGAAGTCACCTGCCAACTCTTGATCAACAAGTAGTTTTGTCGCAAAAGAGAACCTATATTCAAAAGCAAGTCGCTATTTTCTCGAGTGAAGAAAAAGAAAGCTTGCAACGTGAAACACTTGAAGAAGAACTTCAAGACGAGGTTTTTACGAAGGCGCAGTTGGAAAGTAGACGTAAAGAGGTCAGAGACCAACTAGTAAGCCTCAAAACAAAGGCAGAACTGTTAGAAGAAGATGAGCAAGTAGAATCTCTTCAAATGGAAGCAGGCTTTGAACGATTCGAAGCTCAGGAAGCGATGAAGGATTGGGCAACTCAAGTATATGCTGCAAAATGGATCTTAAAGCAACTGGATGAAAAGGTTCCTACAAAAGTTCCTTTGATTGTAGAGGAAGCGAGTCGTATTTTTAGCCGATTAACGAGGGGACAATATACGAAGATTCATTTGAGCGATACACAGGCGAAGGTACAACAGGAAAATGGTCAGTGGATGGAAGCTTTCTATCTTTCAAAAGGGGCATTGGACCAATTGTATATTGCAATTCGTTTTGCCTTTATTTTCCAATTAGCTAAGAAAATGAAAATTCCGGTTCTGATTGACGATGGATTTGTAAACTTTGATAGAGAACGGCTATCGATTATGATAGAATTAATAGAAGAGCTATCTCGTGTTACACAAGTATTTTACTTTACTACGGAAGTTCCTACAGAAATTTCAAAAGAGAACATTCTAAAGTTGAGCTAAAGAGAAAGAGGGTCAATTATGACAAAGAAATTATATGAATATAATGTAGATGACAGCTTTGAGATTTTCCTACTTATTAAATCTGCGGACGTACGAATGGCAAAAAATGGGAAACCTTTTATTGCGTTTACCTTCCAAGATCAGTCTGGTCAAATGGATGGGAAGTACTGGTCAGCAACCTCTGAAGATATTGAAAAATATGTTCCAGGGAAAGTGGTTCTTTTAAATGGAAAACGGGAACTATACAATAATTCTCCGCAAGTCAAAATTGTGAGTCTTCGTCTAACGGATGCGTCAAAGGGAGAGCCGACTTCTGCAAGCTACTTTGTTGAACACGCTCCGATGACGAAACAAGAAATGGAAGAAGAATTCAATCAATTAATGTTTGAAATTACAAATCCATATTTCAGAAGAATTGTTCATAATATTCTAGGGAAATATCAAGAAGCCTTTTTTGAATATCCGGCAGCTAAACGTCATCATCACGCCTTCGTTGGAGGGTTGAGTTTCCATACATTATCGATGTTGCGTTTAGCCAAATCGATTTCAGGTCAATATCCTCAAATCAATCGTTCATTATTATTTGCGGGTGTTATTATTCATGATATCGGTAAAACCATGGAACTATCAGGGGCTATTGGAACAGAGTATACCTTGAAAGGGAATTTACTCGGACATATCGTGATTATGGACGAAGAAATTACAAAAGCTTGCGAAGAACTAGGAATTGATGAAAATCAAGAAGAAGTTCTCTTGTTAAAACATTTAGTGTTAGCGCATCACGGGAAGTTAGAATACGGGTCTCCAGTTCGACCACAGCTACTTGAAGCTGAGGTATTGCATCATATCGACCTATTAGATGCGACGATTACGATGATGTCGAATGCACTGGATAAAACAGAACCTGGCGCATTCTCAGAACGTGTATTTGGTTTAGATAACCGCTCATTTTATAAACCATTATCCAATGAGTAAGAAAAAAATTCGATAGTATGCGTAAATAAGAAATCACTATCACTATTAAGGATGTGGATAACGAAGGCTACATGACGGGGACTACCGAAATCAATTCATTTATTTTTGAAAAACGGGAATTTACCCCAGAAAGTATAAAAAGAGCAGAGAAAGCTATAGGGGGTAAGTAAATGTGTTTGATTTGTGAGCGGATTGAATTAATCAAACAAGGAAGAAATCCGCATTTTGTTAAAGAACTTGAAACAGGTTTTGTAGTGATAGGGGATGGACAGTATTTTAAAGGATACACCTTGTTCCTAGCCAAACAACATGTAACAGAATTGCATCAAATGAAACCAGAAGAAAAACTTAAATTTCTAGAAGAAATGAGCATTGTGCAAGAAGCTGTTGCAAAAGCATTTCATGCGGAAAAAATGAATATCGAATTACTCGGAAATGGAGATGCGCATGTTCATTGGCATCTATTTCCAAGAAAATCAGGAGATATGAAGGATTATGGTCATAATGGTCGAGGTCCTGTGTGGTGGGTTCCTTGGGATGAAATGTCATCTGAGGAGTATCAACCAAAAGGAGAAGCATTAGAGCAATTAGTGGCCCAATTAAAATCTTTTTTATAAACATTTATGAGGAAGGCATCTACGTCATGTAGGTGCCTTTTAAATTTTTTTCAAAACTGTGAGCAGATTCTTTTGAAATTTTTGGAAAACAGTGTATACTTCAAAATGTAATAAAAATAATTACAGTTAGAAAGGTGATTTATATGTCAACTTCAGTGAAGAATATTATTATCGGATTCGGTAAAGCTGGAAAGACTTTAGCCGGTTATTTAGGAAGTCAAGGAGAAGAAACAATCCTTATTGAAAAATCAAAAGCAATGTACGGAGGTACTTGTATTAATGTTGGATGTATTCCAACTAAAAAATTAGCGACAAAAGCTGCTCGTAAACAATATTCAACAGAAGAAGCAAGTACTTATTATGCAAAGAGCGTTCAAGAGAAAAAGGCTTTAATTTCTGCATTAAATCAAGCGAACTACAATAAAGTAGATTCTGTTGAAAAAACAACCATTATTGACGGAACCGCTCGTTTTGTGGATGATTATACTGTAGCTGTAGAGACTGCAGAAGGAGAAAAATTATTTAAAGCAGAACGTATTTTTATTAATACTGGAGCTACTCCATTTGTTCCACCAGTAGAAGGGTTAACGATTGGAGGAAATATTCATACTAGCGAAACAATTATGGATGTTGAAGAATATCCTGAGAGCTTAGTCATCATTGGTAGTGGATTTATTGGATTGGAATTTGCAGCAACTTATGCTCAATTCGGGACAAAAGTAACCGTAGTGGATGTCTTTGATACATTCTTACCTCGTGAAGATGATGACGTATCTTCAGCTGTTAAAGAGCAATTAGAGTCATTAGGAATTTCCTTTAACTTAGGAATTCAATTAAAAAATGTTCACCAAGAAGATGGAAAAGTAATTATTCAAGCGGTAACGGGAGAAGGAACACCTTTAGCCTTTACTACTGATGCGGTTTTAGTAGCAACAGGACGTCGTGCAAATATTCAAGGCTTAGATTTAGATAAAGCAGGAGTGGCTGTAAGCGAACGTGGTACGATTCAAGTGAATGAATTCTTACAAACAAATGTCCCTCATATCTTCGCAATGGGCGATGTGAACGGAGGACCACAATTCACATTCGTATCACTAGATGATTTCCGTATCGTTAAACGCTTCTTAGCGGGGGATACAAGCTATTCAACGAAACATCGTGCGAAATTCCCTACAGCAACCTTCATTAACCCGCCATTAGCAAGCGTTGGTTTAAATGAAAAACAAGCAAAAGAAGCTGGTATCGAAGTGAAAGTTGCAAAACTTCCTGCAATGGCAATTCCAAAAGCTAAAATTATTGGAAACCAAGTCGGCTTCTATAAAGTGTTAGTGGATGCTTCAAACAACCAAATCGTTGGTGCAACATTATTTGCAGAAGAAGCACATGAAGTGATTAATATTATCGCAACTGCAATGAATGCAAACTTACCTTACACAGTTCTTCGCGATCAAATCTTTACACATCCAACAATGGCTGAAGCATTGAATGATGTATTCGGAATGATTCAATAGGTGATTTAATGGGAAATGACTTCATCGTTATGATTCATTGTCTAACCTATTTAGCGATTCATCATGATAATCGTTATTCCAGTAAAGAGCTGGCTTTTAACGCTTGTAGTAATCCGGCTATTGTCAGAAAGCTCATGAGTTTAGCTGTGAAAAAAGGATGGGTGAGTACAGCTGCTGGAAAACAGGGTGGCTATCAATGGATTTCAGATCCCTCTAAAATAAAATTAGGAGACATCTTTATACTCGTTTCTGAAGATGCGCGCCTAGAAAAAACATTTAAAGACGCTTCAGATCCTTCTTGCCTAGTAAGTTCTCGAATGGGAAAAATTATGGGCAAACTACAAGAAGAGCAAATCCAAGAACAAATTCGATTTTATAATCAAAAAACGATTCAAGATATGATTGATAAGGTACAAGAACAGTAAAAGGAAAGACCGAGAGTTTCTCGGTCTTTTTTGGTTTTATAAAGGAAGAAGCTTGCGATGCTTGTAGGACTCTTAAAAAATTTTTTTATGGAGTGAATGATTGATTGAAATAGTTCTAATGCACACGAAAAGAGCATCTTGGAAGGACTTTGAAATTCGCAATATGTCGACAATTATGGTATTCTAAAAGAGCATATATGGTGGTGGAGTCCGCCTAAAAGAAATAATTGTAAATAAAAGAAAATGAGAGGTAAATCATGAGTTCAATTAAAATCATCGCGCTAGGTGGCGTGAGAGAAAACGGTAAAAGTCTATATGCCGTTGAAGTTGAAGAAGACATCTTCGTGCTAGATTGCGGTTTAGTTTATCCAGAAGATGAACTACTAGGGATTGATGTTGTCATTCCGGACTTTAGTTATTTAGAAGAAAACAAAGAGAGAATTGCAGGGGTGTTTTTAACGCATGGGCATGCCGATGCGGTAGGGGCATTACCTTATTTCTTACAAAATATCGATGCGCCAGTTTTTGGTTCAAAATTAACAATTGCATTGGCAAAATACTATGTGGAATCTTCCAAATTAGTGAAAGGATTTAATGACTACCACGAAGTTACTGAAAATACAGAAATTGACTTTGCAAGTGCTACGATTAAATTCTTTAAAACAACACATACGATTCCAGATTCATTGGCGATTGTGATTAAAACGAGCGAAGGAAATATCGTATATACAGGGGACTTCAAATTCGATCAAAGTGCTTCAGTGGAATATCAAACGAATTTTGGTCGTATTACAGATGTTGGGGAAGACTATGTTCTTGCTCTATTAAGCGATTCAAGTGATGCGGAAAGTCCAGTTGAAAATGTGAGTGACCGTAAAATTGCTGAAGCGATGTTAGAAACTTTCCTAAATGCGCAAGGTCGTATTGTGGTGGCTTGTGTAGCAAGTAATATCTTACGGATTCAACAAGTTATCAATGCAGCGTATGAATCTGGGCGCAAAATTTTCCTAACAGGTTCAGAACTTGAAGAAATTGTTAATATCGCATTGAGTCTGAATAAATTAACCGTTCCTGATAAAGAATTAATTATTTCTTTCAATCAAATGAAGAAATTACCAGATAATGAACTTGTTATTTTAGAAACAGGAAATGCTGGAGAGCCGATTAAAGCTCTTCAAAAGATGGCATTAGGACGTCATCGTCAAGTAAACTTGCACGAAGGAGATTTAGTGTATATTGCAACGACTCCTTCAGTTGCGATGGAAACTCAAATTGCTCGTACGAAGGATTTAATCTATCGTGCGGATGCTGAAGTCTTTGAAATGGCAAACAGTAAAAAAGCAAGTGGACATGCAACTCCTAATGATTTGAAATTAATGATTAACTTGTTGCAACCAACCTTCTTCATTCCAGTGCAAGGGGAGTATCGTAGTTTATTAGCGCATGCGGAATTAGCTAATGAATTAGGAATTCCATATAAGAACATCTTCATTCCTGGAAAAGGGGATGTCGTAGAAATTGAAAATGGCCAAATGAATGCTTCTGGTCAAGTAGCAGCAGGAAATGTATTGGTCGACGGAATCGGCGTGGGCGATATTGGAAATATCGTTCTAAAAGATCGTAAAATTCTATCAGAAGACGGTGTTTTTGTTGCCGTTGTGACGATTTCTAGAAGACTAGGTAAGATTTTGAGCGGTCCTCAAATTATTTCTCGTGGATTCGTATATATGAAAACAAGTGAGGAATTACTAACGGAAGCTCAAAAAATTGTGACAGATGTTGTTGAAGAAAACTTGGCAAGTGAAGATTTCGAATGGCCAAGATTAAAACAAGAGGTTCGTGACGCTCTTAGCCGTTATCTATTCGATAAAACGAAACGTCGCCCAGTCATTTTACCAATGATTATGGAAGCCTCTAATTATAAAAAATAACGATTTTTAAGGAGATTAGAATGAATTCAAAAGCAGTAAAAATCTTACTTGAAGTATTAGGAGCTGTTGTGGTTTCAGTAGCTCTATCCTATATCCCACAAGAAAACCTACCTTTCTTTGTGGATTTAGCGATTCTTCCATTAATTTTTGTGTCTCTAAGACAAGGATTAATTTGGGGAACGATTGCGAGTGTCCTCTTTGGATTACTCCATGTATTCTTACATCCAACAGGAGCAGGATTCCTCGTTGTTTCTCTACATGATTCCTTCATGGCCTATGGTTTTGTAGGTCTTTCAGGATTCTTTGCTAGAAACACGGTGCGCACAGCGTTTAATGCGCGTACATCATCTACTACATTAAATGTTGTAACAGCCAGTTTAATTGCGACTATTGTAAGTTATGGATTCCATGTAATTGCTACAGGAATTGGAGCTCCAACAGTGTTTTCAGCAGAAAAAGTTAGTTTAGCTCAAGGAATTTTCGAATTTGGGACGAACTTTTTAGTGACACTTGGCGTGACTTTACTCATCTTTGTAACACTTGTTTACGTAAAAAGAGATGTTTATATTCCAAAAGGAACTCGTTTCTTATCACGTAGAGAACAATCTCATTTATTAAACGATTAATTAAAAATAAAAAGACCTTGATTCGTCGTGGTCTTTTTTATTTAAAAAAGAAAGGAGAGCGTATGGAATTTATTAGTTCATTCCTTTACCTCATCATTCTTGCGAATACGATTGGAGCAGTCATAACAGTTTTTAGGGAGCCTAGGGAAATTGCGGCTGCTTGGGGCTGGCTTATTGTGCTTATCATGCTTCCGATTATTGGCTTTATCATCTACTTCTTTTTTGGAAGAAGAATTCGGAAAAAACGGATTTTTAATATGAAATCTCAAGAAACAGTTGGCCTTCAAGAATTGGTCGAACAGCAACAAAGAGATTTAGAAAGAACCAAAGAAAAAATAGGAACTCCCAAATTTCGGTTTAAAAATGAATATCAAGAAGATTTAGCTTCCTTCTTTTTAGAAACCGATGATGCTATTATTACAGAAAACAATGAAGTGACTCTGTATGTATCAGGAGAAGATAAATTTGCACAGTTAAAGGCGGATATCGAGCAGGCTAAACATCATATTCACCTTCAATATTACATTTTTAATGATGATACGATTGGGCATGAAATCATGGATCTTCTAATTGAAAAAGCAAGAGAAGGAATCGAAGTGCTCGTCATTTATGACGCCCTAGGAGCTCGCGCGACTAGACAAGGATTTTGGAAAAAACTGCATGATGCAGGTGGACATACGATTGCCTTCTTTGGTTATTCGTTAGGCTTCATTAACTGGCGTATCAATTACCGAAACCACCGTAAAATTGTTGTGATTGATGGAAAAATAGGGTATGTTGGTGGATTTAATATTGGTGATGAATATCTAGGCAAAGGAAAACTCGGGTACTGGAGAGATACTCATTTACGAATTGTGGGAGATGCGGTATATTCACTACAATCTCGATTTTTCATCGACTGGAATGCTGCTGTACATGAAGACAAACGAAGAGAGTTCATTCCTGAATATTTCCCTGTGGTAGAGTCAATGGGGCAAAATACGATTCAAGTCGTCTCAACAGGTCCAGATGCTAGTTTACAAAAGATTAAATTAGGTCTTATTAAGATGATTTCCATGGCAAAAAAATCTGTATGGATTCAAACCCCTTATTTCATTCCAGATGAAAGCGTTCAGGAAGCCTTATCGATTGCAGCATTGTCTGGGGTAGATGTTCGCATTATGATTCCAAGTAAACCAGATCATCCGATTGTTTACCGTGCAACAGAATTTTATGCTTCTCAAATTATTCAATCCGGAGTAAAGGTATATGTTTACCAAAATGGATTTTTACATGCCAAAACTATGATCATAGACGGCGAACTAGTGACGGTTGGAACTTCTAATTTTGATATGCGAAGTTTCCGATTAAATTTTGAAGTCAATGCGTTTATTTATAATGAAGAAGTTGCTAAACAAGTAGAAACAGACTTTTTAAAAGACTTACATAATTGTACGATTGCGACTAAAGAATATTTTGATAAACAAACCCGATGGAAAAAATTCAAACAAAAATTTGCTCGCTTATTCTCCCCAATTTTATAAAAGGATACGAGAAATCGCGCCCAGAAATGGACCGTTGGACCGGAATACCGTAAGCGGCTGGAACAGCCGAGCGGATATTTCGGGAAACGCACGCCATTTCTGCGATGACGAGTTCAACTAAAGGATACGAGAAAAAGCGTTTAGAAGTGGACGCCGTTTCTGCTTTTTCGAGTTCGACTACACAGGATACGAGGGCGAACGCTCAGGACTGAAACACTGGACCGAAGCGACGTAAGGA
Organism: uncultured Carnobacterium sp.; assembly: GCA_905371865.1. Lineage (GTDB taxonomy): Bacteria > Bacillota > Bacilli > Lactobacillales > Aerococcaceae > Granulicatella. The sequence continues at coordinate 557 of CAJPNA010000008.1, read as the reverse complement.
ACGTGATACGTTCTGCGAACGATTCGGGAAGTGGACGTCAGTCCTGTGATCCCGAGTTCAACTACACAGGATACGAGGTATCGCGCCTAAAAATCAAACTTTTAAAAGCTTTGCAATATCGAATAAAAAAAGGAACTCACAGTGTTTGTGAGTTCCTTTTTCAGTTTAACTGGATTAACAAAAATACCATATATGGACATGTCCATATATGGTATTTTTGTTAATCAATTTCCATGCAAGCAACAATTTGTTCAACATTGAGAATATGAGTAATCCCAGTTTCTTGCTCTAAGAAAACGAAGTGATTATTCATTTGAATAGGACTTTTAATTAATCCGTCTTTAGTAAAAGTAATCAAATTTCCAGCATTGTCATATCTTTCAAAGTGAAGAACAATCGGTTTTTTAAAATAATAACTATGGTGAATTTGTTCTACTACATCAATCAGTGGCATGATAGTTGGTTTAAAAAAGACATCTCGTTCTTCATATTCTTCCTCAGAAACGTGTAGTTTGTTTAATAATGGTTTGATAAATGATGTGAATGGTGTTTTGCGT
>CAJPNA010000007.1 GCA_905371865.1 uncultured Carnobacterium sp. | reverse complement strand
TTTAGCAATGGCGGAATCTAGACGCAGAAAAAATGAAGTATTGGATGCCAAAATGGAAGAAATCGTTCGAAATGAAGTTAATAACCATCATAATTTTGCTGAATGTAAAAAAGTTTGGAGTCGCTTATCAAATTATATCGGTGAAGAAGTGTATTCAGAGAATGAATTAGAATTTATTTATCTTCATTTATTGAATTTGTTAGAAGGTGACAAAGATGTTTCTTGATCTTGTGAATAGAAGAAATCGATCTTTAGTCGATTTTGCAGTCAAGCTGCATCAAGATGGTGAAATCCTCCCGGATACTTATGTGATTGATTTAGATGCGGTTATTCAAAACGCAAAATATATATCTGAAATCGCAAATAAAGAAGATGTTGAGCTTTATTATATGCTTAAACAGATTGGAAGAAATCCATTTATAGCAAGAGTGATTGCTGAAAATACAGATATAAAAAAGGCTGTTGTTGTTGACTATAAAGAAGCTTTACGGATGATGGAAGAGGGCTTGTCTTTAGGGAATGTGGGACATCTAGTACAAATTCCGGATGCCTTGTTGGAGAAAATCATTTCTTATGGAACAGATTACATTACCGTGTATTCAGTTGAAAAGGTTCAGCAGATTATTCGTGTTGCGAATCGATTAAAAAAACATCAGAAGCTGTTGTTAAAAGTCATTGAGAAAGATGACAATATATATGATGGTCAATACGGTGGGTTTCACCTGTCTGATTTAAATGATGTCATTTCTATTGTTAAGGAGTCTGAATGGGTAGAAATAGGTGGATTAACTTCTTTTCCTTGTTTTTTATTTGATGGAAATGAAAATATTATTCCAACAAATAACATGAAAACAGTAGAAAAAGCGAAAGTGATTCTTGAAAAAGAAGGAATTCAATCAATCTTAAATATGCCATCCGCAACTTGTTCCGTAACGATTCCAGAGATTCGTAAGCTAGGGGGGCATCAAGGGGAGCCCGGACATGCTTTGACGGGAACAACACCGCTTCATGCTGTGTTAGATTTACCAGAAATTCCTGCCTTAGTGTATGTTAGCGAAATCTCTCATAATTTAGATGGCCATTCATATTTTTATGGTGGTGGATATTATAGACGAGGACATTTTGAAAATGTCGAAGTCGTGGATGTGGATAATGTTGCTTTCGATGTAGTTCTTCCTCTGAAAGATGAGAGTATCGATTATTATATTGAAACAAAAAATGAACATCCGGTTGGAGCAACTGTGATTGGTTCTTTTAGAACACAGATTTTTGTTACTCGTAGTGATTTGGCTATTGTTTCAGGATTACAGAGTGGGGAGCCTCATTTAGTTGGGATTTACGATAGTTTGGGAAATAAAGTGAGAAGGTGAAAAAATGGGAAGATTTATTCTGATTGTTTTAGATAGTTTTGGTGTAGGAGCAATGGATGATTGTGTAGAGGTAAGACCTAGAGATGTTGGAAGTAATACAGCAAAACATATCATTCAATCAAAACCTGATATAAAAATTCCTACGTTAGAAAAATTAGGACTTATGAACGCTATTGGTGAGGAAGTCGGAGAACATAAATTTTCGGATACGGCTAATTATGGGACAGCCAATTTAACTCATTATGGAGCAGATTCTTTTTTAGGACATCAAGAAATAATGGGTACTACTCCGAAAGTTCCGTTGATTCAACCGTTTAATGAAAAAATAGATGAAGTTGAAAAAAATCTATTAAAATACGGTTATAAAGTTAGACGTGTTGGAGATCCGGGATTACAAATTCTTGTTGTGAACGAAGTAGCAACAGTAGGTGATAATTTAGAAACAGATTATGGACAAGTTTATAATGTTTCAGCTTGCTTAGATTTAATTAGCTTTGAAGAGTTAAGTAAGATTGGACATGTTGTTAGAGAGGTTGTTCAAGTATCGCGGGTTATCACTTTTGGAGGAGAACAAATTACCCTGGATAATCTTATGTTGGCTAGAAAAATAAAAAATAATAAGATAGCAGGAGTAGATGCTCCAGAATCAGGAGTTTATAACCACGGATATCAAGTAGTTCATCTGGGATATGGAATTGATAAGAATGTTCAGATACCGACAATTTTAGATAAGAAAGGAATTACAGTCTCTTTCTTAGGTAAAATTGCGGATATCATACAAACAACAAGCAAGAGACTTTTTCCAGGAGTCGACTCTGAATATTTGTTTGACTGTTTAATGGAGGAAGTTAGGAGTATAGAAAATGGTTTTATTGCATTAAATATTCAAGAAACTGATTTAGCCGGTCATGCTGAAGATGTGGAGAGATATGCGGACCGATTAGAAGTGAGCGATCAACGCATTGCTAAATTGCTACCGGAATTAAATATTGGTGATATATTAATTGTGATGGCGGATCATGGAAATGATCCAACAATAGGGCACAGCAATCATACGAGAGAAAGAGTCCCTCTTCTAATATACAGTCCTGGTATTACGGGAAAATATGTTGGAGAGCGAGATACTATGGCTGATGTTGCAGCTACTGTCGGGGAATATTTTAATGTAGAAGCTCCTCAGCATGGCCATTCCTTCTTAAATAGAATTTTTGAAAAATAGGTTTTTACTATGGAAAAAATACAAAAATACGCTTATAAAACAATGCTTGCGATGAAGAATCCGTTAAAATCAGTAGATAGGGTATATCCCTTGGCTTTTGATGAGATTTCTAATCATGATGGGTATTATTTTGGAGTAAAAAATAGTCTATGGTTAACTGACGAGATGGAAACAAGATTAAATCAATGTTCGTATTATTTGCATACTAGAGATAAGTCTAGTTTAGGTGGTCGAGCAATTGATATTGATTTAAAGAATCCAATAACTGGTTTGGCTATGACAGGCTCTTCTAGCGGAACAGCAATCAATGTCTTCTTAGGGATAAATGATATAGGAATGGGTACAGACGGTGGAGGTTCAGTTTTAGCTCCTGCTATCTCACTGAATTTATTTTCTTTAATTGATCCCGCGTTATTTCGAGAAGAACGAAAAAGAGAAAAAGATAAAATATCAACAGATGGAATTTCATTTATGCCATCTATCGGTTTAATATCTAAAAATCTAAAGTTACTTCAAGAATTATATGTAAATTTAAGGGATTTAGCAAGTTCAAATCTAGAAACGAAAGTATTGGTTGATGACGAAGAAATCTGTAATTTTCTGAAGGACGAGAATGTTGAAGTTAGCTCGTTTGAAGGGAAATATGATAATGAACGTTTAGCATTGATAGAAACTACAAAAAGATTATTGGAGAAATACGATATTATTGTGAGTAAAGAAGGTCCAGTAGATTTGAATGGGTTTGGAGATACTGTCTTTGGACATTTTGATGATAAAACCAAAAAGATACAGGTTGCTGCTAATAAAGGTTTTCTCCGAATAGCTAATATGGCAAACTGTTTTGCATTAACTGTTCCAAGTGGGGAGTTGTCGACAGCGTATATAATTTTATGTGACTCTAATAATGTTTCTGCTATTAGAAAATCTTTTCTGATTGCAGAGAGTTTATATAGAGAAAATGATGCGTTATCGGAAAGATATTTTTTAAATTATAAAAATTACTTTATGAATGGGTATAGTAACTAGAAGGGGTAGAAAAATCTATCCCTTTTTCTGTACTCGTCTATTGACAATCTACTGAAATGGGGCTATAATATATTCATAGTTTAGAATAATTCTAAACTAGAAACAGGAGGTAATGAATATGTCAAAAGAACAAACAAAACAAGTATTAAATCAATTAGTGGCTGATTTAAGCCAACAATCAGTAATCGTACACCAAGCTCACTGGTACATGCGCGGTGCAACTTTCATCACAATGCATCCATTAATGGATCAACATATGGAATTGTTAGACGCTCAATTAGATGAAGTATCAGAACGTTTAATCACATTAGGTGGCGCACCTTATTCAACATTACGTGAATTTGCTGAAAATACTAAGATTGCCGATGCTAAAGGAAACTACAGCGATAGCATGGAAGACCGTATCCGTCATTTATTAGTAGGATACCGTTATTTAATCGACCTTTACCAAAAAGGTATTGAAATCGCTGGCGAAGAAGGCGATGATGTTTCACAAGATATCTTTACTGGTGCAAAAGGTGCATTAGAAAAATTAGTTTGGATGCTCACAGCAACCATCAACGAAGCGCCAGGATTATAATTTTTGAAGACTTTAGGGCTGGGCAGTTTGTCCGGCCTTTTTCTTTTACCCGAATTCTGAAAATTATCATATATGATAATTACCATATATGATAATTACCAAATATGGTAATTTCATCCATGCAAAGTTCAAAAGTGTAACCTCGCCTAATCATTAAGCTGTTAGAAAGCACTCTTCCCCTTGTAATTCTTCCCATCATAACGAAACTTTTATAAGCTTGGCTTAGCATACTTCGCAGCACAGTGATATTTTCAGAAGCATCAAGATAAAAGACCGTAGGCGTTCTGCAAATATAAATTCACTAAGCAGAGATTACGAAGAATCTTACGGATCCTATAATCGCAGTGGTGGGGAATCGTATCAAATGCGAACTAAAGGGAGTTAGGAATTTATTCCTTACTCCCTTTTTGAGGCTTTGAAGGTGAGAGACCTAAGGCTCGAACCGGTACCCCACTACAGCGATTATGGAAACATCCGTAATGATTCGTAGTAATCGAAATCTTCTTTTATGAATACTAATTTTATTTTTTGCAGAAAAATCTAATGGCCTACGGCTTTTTGTTTTATTCTGCATTTTTAGCTAAAAATATCACAATAGAAGCGGGGGGATATGGTATAATAAAGCCAATTTTATGAAAGGTGGAAGCTTTATGGAGCAAAAGAAATACAGCGGGAAAGAGTTCACGATGAACGTCCTTAACGCACTTGCATTAGGCGTTGTGGTTACCCTTATCCCTGGAGCACTACTGGGGGAATTAGTGAAGGCACTCCTTCCAGTATTCCCAGAAGCCCAATTGATTATCCAAGCAACACAAGTAGCCAATACATTAATGGGGGCAATTATCGGATTGATGGTCGGTCAATTCTTCAAATTCACTCCAATTCAAACAGGAGCGTTGGCACTTGCAGTCTTATTTGCAGGTGGCGTTGCGAATTTCAATCCTGACGTAAAAGGAATTGTGTTTAGTGGTACAGGAGACATCATTACGATGGGACTTACTGCAGCATTAGGTGCAGCAGTCATTTTATGGATTGGCAATAAAGCAAAAGCCTACTCGATTATCGTTATTCCAACGGTGTTATTAGTCGTTGTCGGTGGGGTGGGACGCCTTGCATTACCAACCATCAAAACATTAACAACCTTATTAGGACAAGGAATCGGAAATTTATTATCATTACAACCCGTTATTATGTGTTTATTATTAGCCGTTATTTTCTGCATGTTAATCGTTTCTCCATTTACAACGGTAGGGATTGCCGTGGCGATTAGCCTTAGCGGTGTAGGTTCAGGGGCAGCAAACCTTGGAATCTGTGCAGCTGGGTTTGGTCTTGCGATTGCTGGATGGAAAGTGAATCCAAAAGGAACTGCGATTGCGCATTTCATCGGTTCACCAAAAATGTCGATGGCAAATGTTTTAGCAAAGCCAAAAATCTTATTACCAATGATGTGCACATCTGCCGTTCTAGGAGTATTAGCGGCTCTATTTAATATCCAAGGAACCCCTCAAAGTGCAGGGTTCGGGTTCAGTGGATTAGTAGGACCAATCAATGCGCTAAACTTAGCAGAGGGCGGATGGAGTGTGATGAATATCGTTATTGTGACACTTATTTTCGTCGTTGCGCCAATTGCGTTAAACATCGTATTCGTTCATTTGTTAGAAAAAGTGTTAAAATGGATTCAACCAGAGGATTACAAATTAACCGTTTAAGAGAAAAGGGGAGTTATAATGAAAATCGCGATTGCAGGAGCAGGAGCAATGGGATGCCGTTTTGGCTACATGTTAACAAAAACAGGACAAGAGGTGACGCTGATCGATGAATGGCCAGCGCACATTGAAGCGATTCAAAAAAATGGCTTGAAAGTGGTCGATGGTGACAATACCGATACTATTGATATTAAAATTGTTCGACCAGAAGACGCAACAGAAGAAGTAGATGTGGTCATCGCCTTTACGAAATCAATGAAGTTAGGCGAAATGCTAGAAAAGATTAAACCGATTATCCATGAAGATACGAAAGTACTTTGTCTTTTAAATGGTTTAGGTCACGAAGATACGATGGCAAAATACGTTCCTCGTAAAAACATTATTATGGGAGTTACGATTTGGACTGCGGGTCTAATCGAACCAGGGGTAGCGCGATTAGGCGGTACTGGTACGGTAGAAATGCAAGCGGCAGACCCAAGTGGTGTGGCGATTGCTAAAGAATTAGTAGAAGTGATGGATAAAGCGGGCTTGAACGCAAGCTACAGCGAAGACGTTCATTTTTCAACATGGCGTAAAGCGTGCGTAAATGGTACGATGAACGCAACATGTGCCATCTTAGATGCCAACATCGGTGAAGTATTTGATACTTCAACAGCCGAAGCGATTGTAACGCAAATTATTGCTGAATTTGTCGCTGTTGCGGAAAAAGAAGGCGTACATCTTGATCTAGCTGCAATGAAAGATTATGTGTATACTGCGTCTAATAAAGTTCGTAGTCACTATCCTTCAATGCACCAAGATTTAATTCAAAACCACCGCTTTACTGAAGTGGATTTCTTGAATGGATTTGTTGCTAGAAAAGGGAAGGAATATGGCATTCCAACGCCTTACTGTCAATTAATTACAGAATTTATTCATGCAAAAGAAGATATTTTGAAAGTTAAATAATACAGCAATATAAAAGAACAATTTAAAGAATCAGTTGGTTATTGAAAGAGTCATAGTGGGGCACCGGCTTGAGCCTCGCCATTCTTTCAATCAACTGATTCTTTTTCATTGTTCTTTTACGTGGATAGTAGTTCTAATTATCTCTTTTGCGTCAACTAACAGTTAGGTAATAAAACACACAAAAAGGAGCGAGGCAAGTAGCCTAGCTCCTTTTTGCGGTTAGCGTTTGCGTAAATCTAGGAAGATTTATAAGAAGTTCTCAACAAGTATCCGTACTGCTTCGAATGCGTTTTGTGAAGCTTTTTCAAGGGTTTCCTCGAAAGTACCCGGAGCGTCTCCGCCAACATGATCACTGATGCCACGGATGTTCAACACAGGGATGTCATAGAAACTAGCCACTTGCGCAATAGGCGCTGCTTCCATGTCGCTGGCTGTGATATCCGGTAATTTAGCACGAATGTTCTCAACCGTATCAACCGAACTCATAAAGGAATCACTTGTCGCGATAAAACCGCTATGGACTGAGAAATTTTGGACTTGTTCGCGAAGAAGCGTGAGTACTTTTTGTTGTAATTTTACATCGACAGGGTAGTAGGCTGGCATTTGAGGAACTTGTCCCCATGCGTAGTCGAATCCGGTTGCATCCACATCGCTATAGGCAAATTTCGTAGAGACAATCACGTCTGCTAAGCCTAATTCTGGATTAAAACTTCCTGTTGTTCCGGTGTTAATGATGAGATCTGGATGGACTTTATCGCATAACCAAGCACTAGCCGCAGCAGCATTCGCTTTTCCAATACCCGATTGCACGAGAAACAGATTCTCATGTACTTCTAGAATACGAATAGGTCCTTTTGAAAAGATGACATTCCCTGGAGAGAAGTGCTCTTCAAACGGAAGGAGTTCTTCTTTCATGGCAGCAACAATCGCAATCTTCATGAATTATTTCCCCCATACTTCAGAAATTGATTTATTCACTTCCACTTTAGTTCCGTCGAATTTTTCTGAAATCCATTTTTGAATCTCTGAATCATGATACAGTTCCACTAGTTTTAAGATTTCTGGATTTTTGGCATTCTCTGCCTTCACAACAATCACATTAATACTAGTAATGGTTGATTTATCCGCTTTTTCATAGAATAAAGCATCTTTTAATACATTTAATCCACCTTCAAGTGCGATGGTGTTTCCGATTGCGATTAAATCAGCATCGTCTAAGACACGTACGCTAGTCGTATCATCAATCATTAAGAACTCAAAGTTTTTCTTGTTTTCAATGATATCACTGGTAGTCCCCGTTCCTTCTTTGAAAGAACTAGATAGTTTAATCAGTCCGGCACTTTCTAATAAACGAAGGGCACGAGTCGCATTATATGGACTATCTGGAAGTGCAATTTTTGCACCGTTTGGTAAGTCGTTTAGTGATTTTACCTTTTTAGAGTAAAGCCCCATTGGTTCAATATATGTTGTTCCCACTGGAACGAGTTTGTTTGAGTGAGACTCGTTAAATCCTTGTAAGTATCCGATTGATTGGAATGCGTTGGCATCGACGGTTCCGTCAGCCACACTTTCGTTCAATGGCACGCCACCGTTAATTTCTTGGACTTCAATTTTAAGGCCAGCTTTTTTAGCTTGTTCAGATTCGGCAATATGTCTCCATATATCTGCATCAGAACCAACCGAAGCAATTTTAACGGTTTTAAGTCCTGACTCAGAAGCTTGCGAACTTTGTGAGCTTTGTGAGCTTGAAGCGTTATTGCCACAAGCGCCTAAGACGAATACGGTAGAGAGTGCGATAAGGGATTTAGCAATCGTTTTTAATTTCATATGGGGAGTTCCTCCAGTCTAGGTGTCTAATGTTTCTTACTGAATGAGTGGTTAAATGACTTTTCTCTCGAAAGGATCGATACTAATACCTTGTTCTAATACTTGTTTGGCGTATTCTTTTGCGCCAAATAATGAATGGTCACGGTAGTTTCCGCACTGAACGGCGGAGACGCCTTGAATATCTTTGAATTGAATCTTCTCAACGATTTCTTCTAGCGTTGATTTCAATGCGCGTGCGATATCTTCCGGTGAGCGCTCTTCCCATAAAATTAAGTGGAATCCTGTACGGCATCCAAAAGGAGAAATGTCGATAATTCCTTCTAATCGGTCTCTTAATAGATCAGCTAATAGGTGCTCAAAGGTATGGACAACACCCGTTGGCATTTCTTGTTTATTTGGTTGTAAGAAACGGATATCAAAATTTGAAATCACATCTCCTTTTCTTCCATGCTCATTCGCGATTAATCGAACATAGGGAGCGATGACCTTGTTGTGGTCAAGTGTAAAGCTTTCTACTTCAGCCATGTTTATTCCTCCAATCATTGAAACAAAATAAAAAAAGCTCGCACTTCTAGCCTACGCTAAAAGGACGAGTTGAAGTTGTGGTGGCGCCTTTACAGTCTTCTTATAGATAGAAGATTACTTCCGTACAACTATACGGTAACTCTGTAACGGGAGAACCCGTATTGCCCTAGCGAATCAGACAATCAGCTCAAAGACCTCGTGAAAAATAGAGAGGATATTTTCTTATGCTAAGCTCTATTTTTGACTCTCTTTTCATAGCGTTTCAAATAAGTTATATAGAGACTATACTAGAAAAAAAGAGGCTTGTCAACCCAAAAAGCAAACTATAAAAAAGAATAATAGATAATAGTTCGTGAAATGTAGAGAATCGAGCAGTTTTGTAAATATATTTTCAAAATAGTTCGTTTTTAACAGGAATCTTTATAAACTTCTTTTTGATTAGCTTTTAAAGTGACAAAAATGTAAGAAACGAATAAAAAATGATAGGATGGTGTCATGAATTCACTTTTTATTTCGGTTATACTGTGTTCAACAAATTAAAACAAAGGGTGAAAATAAATGACATTATTAGACGTACAACATGTACAAAAAGTATATCAAACAAGATTCGGAGCTGCGGAAGTAACAGCATTAAAAGACATTAATTTTTCAGTTGAAGAAGGTGAATATGTTGCTGTTATGGGGGAATCCGGTTCAGGGAAAACAACGCTATTAAATATTTTAGCGACTCTAGACCGTCCAACAGGCGGAAGTGTTCTATTAAATGGAGAAGACATCCAAAAGATTTCTTCAAAAGTACTAACAGAATTCAGACGTGACCATTTAGGGTTTGTGTTCCAAGATTTCAACTTATTAGAAACATTATCAGTATATGACAATATCGTATTACCACTAGTCTTAGCAAGACGTCCGATTGCGGAGATGGAACAAAAAGTGAAGCCGATTGCGGAAATGCTCGGAATTTCAGATTTGTTGAAAAAATATCCTTATGAATTATCAGGTGGTCAACAACAACGTGTGGCCATTGGTCGTGCCATGATTACAGATCCAAGTTTACTACTGGCCGATGAACCAACTGGAGCGCTTGATTCTAAATCAGCTAGCAACACATTAGATTTGTTCGATAAAATCAATGAAAATGGTCAAACAATCCTAATGGTAACACATAGTACGGTTGCGGCAAGTCGTGCTAAACGAGTGCTCTTTATTAAAGATGGCTTAATTTATAACCAATTGTATCGTGGAGAAAGAAGCGACCAACAAATGTTTGAATTAATCTCTGAAACGTTAACCGTGATGGCAAACAGAGGTGAGGCACATGTTTAAACTACTCAGTTCATTAGCCGTGACGAATTTGAAAAAGAATCATTCGCTTTATTTACCATTTGGACTTGCTACAGGCATTGTAACGATGATTTCTTATATCGTTCACGCATTATCTTCAATACCTGAACTTTCTACTTTAAGAGGGGGATCTTCTATAGCACTTTCTTTAGGGCTAGGGGTTATTGTTATTCAAGTTGTGGCGCTATTAATCGTGCTTTACGCCAATAGTTTTGTAATGAAGAATCGTTCGAAGGAATTTGGTTTGTATGGAATTTTAGGCTTAGACCGTAAAAATGTACAAATTCTTAGCTTTATGGAATTGTTCCTGTTTGCAATGGTGAGTGTGACAGCCGGAATTGCTCTCGGGATGGTTTTTCATCGTTTTGCGTTTGCGGTCCTCTTAAAACTGATTAAATATCCAATCGGACTAGAGTATCACTTACAAATCGGCAGTATCTTCTTTGTATATATTTTCATGGGCGTCATCTTCTTGATCGTGTTCTTCTTGAACGCTACGAAAATTTATACAAGCCGTCCGTTAGAATTACTAAAAACAAAGAAATTTGGTGAAACAAAAGGTCGTTTCATGAAGACGCGCGCAGTCATTGGGTTTGTGATTTTAGGGCTAGCGTATTATATGTCCCAAACGATTGAAAGTCCGATGGCAGCCATCATGATGTTCTTTGTTGCGGTTGTTATGGTTGTGATTGCAACGTACATTCTGTTTGATGCAGGTTCTATTGCGATTTTAAGTGCATTGCAAAAAAACAAAAAACTATTCTATCAACCTACAAACTTTATTTCAATCTCCAATTTAAAATTCCGTATGCGTAAAAACGCTGCTGGATTGGCTAGTGTGTGTATTTTATCTACCATGGTATTAGTAACACTAGGAACGACGGTGTCTTTACAAGTAGGAGCTTTTAAAACACTCAATGAATCTTATCCTACGGAATATTCGATTTCTTCATTCCTGACTTCTAAAGAGGAAGAAGCAGAAGCAAGTAAAGCGATGAAAGATATTCAAGCTAAATCTTTATCAACTGTTAAGAATGAAATTTCATTTGTACAATCCGTTCGTTTTGGTCTTCAAAAAGGGGATTCTGTTGAGATTATGAATTCTTTCTCTGGGGCAGAGAATGTGGTAGCTCTGACGGTGATGTCTCAAGAGGATTATAACCGCATTTTTGGAACGAATCTTTCCTTGAAAGAAAATGAAATGGTAGTGGGCCATACAAAAGGAGACGGCAAAGAGTTTTCAACACTGACTACTGCCAAAAAAAACTATAAAGTTGTTGGTGATTTAAACGATGATAAGTATAAGACGACCTTGCCTCAACTATCAGCCTTAGTGGATAATATTTATATGGTGGTTGTGAAAGATGTATATGACTTTATCAATCTAGGAAATCATGAGAGAGTGCAGTACTATTCACTATGGAACACAGATACAAAAGAAGAAAGCTTAAAAGAAGAATTTGATTCTTATCAAAATATAGATGTAGATCAATATAGTGTCCCTATAGCCATGTCTAGTAAAACAGAAGCTGCGAAAGAAATATATGGATTTATGGGAAGTCTTCTCTTCATTGGGGCCTTGCTTTCAGTTTCCTTCTTTGTAGGTGCAGTATTAGTAATTTACTACAAACAAATCTCTGAAGGATATGAGGATCGAGCTCGTTTTGTCATCTTACAAAAAATGGGAATTGATCATAAAACCGTTAAACAATCTATCAATCGCCAAGTATTAATTGTCTTCTTCATGCCTCTATTAACGGCATTCATGCATACAGCTTTTGCGTTTAAAATGTATACGAAGATTGCACAATTATTTGGAGTAAATACTCAAATAACATTGATTGCATCGATTGTCATTGGGATTATTTTCTTAATTGTTTACTTTATTGTCTACAAAGTAACCTCTAGAAGTTACTTTAATATTGTAAAACGTTAAAAAAACGTTCACAAAGAAAAGAAATTTTCGAAGAAGAAAGTTGTTTTAAAAGGTTTTTATAACAAAAAAATAACATAAAAAGGACAAGAAAACTTGTCCTTTTTATTTGCTCAAAAATAGGATAACTGTCCGCAATAAAAAGCTTTCAAAAAAAGATTTCGGTTTTCAGTAACTAAAAAACATGGTATAATGGAATGTATTCAAGTAAATAAAACTGGAGGATTAGTCATGATCGATGTTATTGACTTAAACAAAGTATTCGATAACGGCTTTGAAGCGTTAAAGTCAGTAAATTTCTCAATTGAACAAGGAGATTTAGTATGTTTACTAGGTCCAAGTGGATGTGGGAAATCAACAATTTTAAATATAATCGCGGGATTATTATCACCTACGGGAGGAGACATCCGTTTTAAGGGGCAATCTGTTGTTACAACAGAACCAAAAGACCGTAACATTGGATTTGTATTCCAAAACTATGCGTTATATCCGCATATGACAGTGTTAGAGAACATCATGTTCCCTCTAACTGTTGGTAAAAATAAAATTTCTAAAGAAGAAGCTCAAAAAATTGCAGAAGAATATATGCAATTAACGAACATTGAAGAGTTAGCAGGTAAAAAACCTGGTACTTTATCAGGGGGACAACAACAACGTGTGGCCATCACTCGTGCGCTTGTTCAAAAACCTGAAGTATTACTTCTTGATGAGCCTTTAAGTAACTTAGATGCTCGTTTACGTTTGAAGATTCGTGAAGAAATCCGTCGTCTTGTTAAAGAAGTAGGAATTACTACCATCTTCGTAACACACGATCAAGAAGAAGCTTTATCAATTTCAGATAAAATTATTTTATTAAACGAAGGGTACATTCAACAACATGATGACCCTCAAAACTTATACCTAGAGCCAAGCAACTTATTCGTAGCAAAATTCATTGGTAACCCAATTATCAACATTACTGAAGTGGAAATTAAAGATGGAGTGATTCACCATCCTGAATTCAAGTTACCAGCCTCTGAATTATCACAAGAACGCAAACGTCAAGAGTGGGCTAATGGACACTATTATTTAGGAATGCGTCCGGAAGATGTTGTTCCAGCTACTGAAGGAGAAGGTTTGTTCTCTACAACTATCAGTGGGGTTGAGTTAATCGGACGTGAACGTATTCTTCACTTCCCATTAGGGGAACAATACTTGAAATCAATCGTAAGTGTGGAACATAAGATTGAAGAAGGAGACACACTTGCATTTAACATTCTAAAACACAAAATCTTCTTATTTGATAAAGATGGAGTGCGTGTTTACTAATGAAAAAATATAATCCAGAAAACCAACCTAAAGCTTGGTTCTTCCTTCTCCCATCTTTAGGAGTGATTCTCTTATTTAATATTTATCCATTACTTCGTTCGTTTTGGATGAGTTTCCAAAAAGGGTCACTATTAAAATTACAATATACAGGCTTGGACAATTACCAAAAAGTAATCGCTGACCCGGTTTTCCATAAAGCACTTATTAATACTGCATTATATGCATTTGCAGTTGTGCCTGTTGCTTTATTAATTTCAGTGGTCGTTGCGTGGATTATTTTTGAAAAGATTAAGCATAAGAGTTTCTTTGAAACAATCTTCTTCATGCCTTATGTTACAAGTACAATCGCTATCGGGATTGTATTCCGTTACTTCTTTAATGGAGATTACGGAATTATCAATTTCTTTTTAGGATTGATTGGGATTCCAGCTGTTAACTGGCTGGATAATGTTAACATGAGCATGCCTACGTTAATTATTTTCGGGGTATGGACAAGTTTAGCGTTCAATATCATTATCTTACTAGCAGGGCTTAGAAATATCGATACAGAGCATTTCAAAATTGCGAAAATGTTTGGTGCGACAGACCGTGAAATCTTCTGGCGTATTACTTTTCCACAATTAGTACCTACAATTGCCTTCTTATCAACAGTGAACTTAATCGGTGCGTTCAAAGTGTACACTCAAGTTTATGCTTTGTTCGGAGGAAGTGCTGGTACAGCTAACTCAGCAACAACTGCTGTGTATTATATTTACGATAAATTCCATGTGGCAGGAAGACCAGGGGTTGCCATGGCAGCCACTGTAATCTTATTTGCAATCATTCTTTTTGCAACATTCCTCCAAAATAAATTCCTAAGAAAGGCGGAGGGATAAGATGAAGAAAGTATTTAATGGATTTACGATTGCGTTATTAATTTTCTTAGCGTTAATTACAGTATTCCCATTTATTTATATGATTATGACTGGGTTGATGACTTATGCAGAAGCAACAAGCATTCCACCGTCATTTATTCCTAGATCATTCCAATTTAGTAACTATTTAGAAGTATTTAGTCGTGCACCGTTCTTACGTTACTTCGGAAACACATTATTCGTGTCTCTATTTACAACCGTAGCAACGGTCATTACTTCATTACTAGCAGCCTTTGCTGTAACAAGCTTACAGTTCAAAGGTAAGAATATTGTAATGATGATTTTAGTTTCACTATTAATGGTTCCGTATGAATCAATCATCTTTACAAACTACCAAACAATCGCTCAATTAGGTTTATTAAACACGTATTTAGCGTTAATCATTCCGTTTTTAACAAGTATCTTCTATATTTACTACTTAAACGGATACTTAAAAGGAATCCCAAGTACGTTTTATAAAGCTGCTAAAATTGACGGTGCAAGTGATTTAGAATATATCCGTCGCATTTTAGTTCCAATGTGTAAACCAGCATTGGTTACAGTAGGGATTTTAACGTTTATTCAAAGCTGGAATTCATTCCTATGGCCATTATTGGTTACAAACACGAAAGAATTCCGTCTATTGAACAATGGTCTTTCTGCCTTCACAACGGAAGCCGGAAGTGACGTTCATTTACAAATGGCCGCTGCTACTTTAACGGTTATCCCGATTCTGTTAATTTACTTCGTATTCCGAAAAGAAATTATTAGAGGGGTAGCGAAGAATGGTATCAAAGGATAAAACAACGATTACCTTTCATAGCGGAATTTTAACCATTGGTGGGACTGTCATTGAAGTTGCTTATAAAGATAGCCATATCTTTTTCGACTTTGGAACAGAATTCCTCCCAAAATTAGAATTGACCGATGAATCGGTACAAACGCTCGTAAATCATAGAGTCATTCCACATTTAAAAAATGTTTATGATGCAAGAATTCCTTACAAATATGAAGGAGATGAAGATAAAGACTACGCCAATACGGCTGTCTTTATCTCACATGCGCATCTAGATCATACGAGAATGTTGAATTATTTAGACCCAAATATTCCTTTATATACATTGAAGGAAACAAAAATGATTGTGAACTCGCTCAATCGAAATGGAGTATTCTTGCTTCCATCACCATTTGAAGACGAGTCATTTACAAGAGACATGATTGGCTTAGATGCTGGTGATGTGATTAAAGTGGGAGAAATCGAAGTAGAAATCGTTCGTGTAGACCATGATGCATACGGGGCTGCTGCTTTAATCATCAAAACACCAGGCCACCATATTACGTATACCGGTGATTTAAGACTTCATGGGCATAATGCCGAAGATACAATTGAGTTTTGTAAAAAAGCAAAACATACTGACATTTTAATGATGGAAGGAGTCTCTATCAGTTTTGGTGACCGTCCAGCAGAATTGGAAGCTTTCAAACCGGAAACTGAGGAAGATGTGATCCGTCAGATTGCTTTTCTAGAAAAAGAAAATCCGCATCGACAAATCACGTTTAATGGGTATCCAGCAAATGTTCGTCGTTTTGAAAAAATCGTCGAAGGGACAAGCCGTACTGTGGTTCTTGAAGCAACAATGGCGGCACTTCTTAAAGAAGTCTTCCAAAAAGAAGCCCATTTCTACTATCGTGAAGGTGCTCCTCGATTAGACGAACTGGACCCAAATTTAGAAATTTCATATGAAACGTTATTAGAGGATACTTCAGAGTACCTATGGCAAGTGGTTGATCACTTTGAACGCCTGCAAGAGGGAAGCTTATACATCCATAGTGATGCACAGCCTCTAGGGGACTTTGATCCGAACTATCAACCGTTCCTTGATTTATTGGCGAAAAAAAACATTGAGTTTGTACGCCTTGCATGCTCAGGTCACGCAAAACCGGAAGATTTAGACCGAATTATTGCGATGATCGAGCCTAAGTGTTTGATTCCAATCCATACGTTAAAACCAGAACTTCTGGAAAATCCGTATGGTAAAAGAATATTGCCGTATCGCGGCGAAAAAATTATGTTGTGAAAACTATATAACAAAAGGAGAAGAAAAATGAAATTCAAATCTTTAGTAAAAGCGACACTAGCAACAGCATCAGTTGTAGCATTATCAGCTTGTGGAGCAAGTACATCAAACAACTCTTCAAAAGCTGAAGAAACTAAAAAAAATATCGTAACAGAAGTGAAATCAGAAACAACAATCACATTCTGGCATGCCATGAACGGTCAGCTTGAAAAAGCTCTTCAAAAATTAACAGAAGACTTCATGAAAGCTAATCCAAATATTAAAGTAGAGTTACAAAACCAATCTACTTATAAAGATTTACAAGCTAAAATCAACTCAACTTTAACTTCACCAAAAGATTTGCCAACAATCACTCAAGCATATCCTAACTGGTTATTCAATGCTGCGAGTCAAGATTCGTTAGTAGATTTCAAACCATATCTTGAAAACGAAACAATCGGATTCAAGAAAGGTGAAGAGATTCGTTCAGACTTAATGGAAGGTGCTCGAATCAACGGAGTACAATACGGTATCCCATTCAACAAATCTACTGAAGTATTATTCTACAATGCAGATTTATTAAAAGAATACGGTGTTAAAGTTCCAACTACTTTAGATGAATTAAAAGAAGCCGCTAAAGCAATTTACGAAAAATCAAACCACGAAGTTGTGGGTGCTGGTTTCGACTCATTAAATAACTACTATGCAATTGGTATGAAGAACAAAGGCGTTGGCTTCACTAAAGAATTAGACTTCACAAGTGATGCTTCAAAAGAAGTTGTTAAATACTATGCAGACGGAATTCGTGACGGATACTTCCGTACAGCTGGTTCAGATAAATACTTATCAGGACCATTCCAAAACAAAAAAGTAGCAATGTATGTTGGTTCAACTGCTGGTGAATCATTTGTAGCTAAAGGTGCTAAAGAAGCTGGATACGAATACGGCGTAGCTCCACGTCCTGATAAATTCAACTTGCAACAAGGTACTGACATTTACATGTTCGAAGGTTCTACTACTGAAGAACAACGTACAGCAGCATTCTTATACTTGAAATTCTTATCTTCAGCTGAATCTCAATTATACTGGGCACAAAAAACAGGTTACATGCCAACAGTTGCTTCAGTGTTAGAAAAAGATGAATACAAGAAATCAGGTTCTAAAGTTCCTGCTATCTTAGCAGATGCTACTAAGAACTTATTCTCAATTCCTGTAGTTGAAAACTCAGATCCTGCATATGCAGAAGTTCGTACGATTTTAGAAAAAATCTTTGCAACTCAAAACGGCAATGTAGATCAATTAATTCAAGATTCTAAAGCGCAATTTGATGCTGCGTGGAATCAATAATCACTTATAAAGTTCATTCACAACACAATCACAATGAAAGCCTGGGGAATTTTCCTCAGGCTTTTTGTGTGGAAATAATTGGTGCTGGGGCGTATTGCCCCTTTCGGGGGAGGCTTTTAGGTGTATGAAGTGCGGTGCGAATTGCTTTAGAAACAAGCGGTTTTCATTGTTGAAAGAGGATTAGTGAGCCACCGACTCGAGTCTATGGTCTCTCGTCTTTGAAGCCTCAAAGAGACACTAACGAATGGATTCGTAAGTGTCTCTAATTCGCATTCAATGGGTATTCTCACTAATCTTTCAACAAAACCGTCGTTTCTGTCGCAATTGACGTTATTGGGGTCCACCTAAAAGCCTCCTGAGGGGAATTCCACACAACAAAACTGAGGGAAGTTTGGGGGGCTACCTAGAGATTGTGTTCCTCATTCACGACGGACCGGTGCTGGGTGATGTTGGGATTGTTTTAGAAACAAGCGGTTTTCATTGTTGAAAGAATATTAGTGAGCCACCGACTCGAGTCTAGGGTCTCTCGTCTTTGAAGCCTCAAAGAGACACTAACGAATGGCTTTGTAAGTGTCTCTAATTCGCATTCAATGGATAATCTCACTAATCTTTCAACAAAACTGCTGTTTCTGTTGCAATGGACGTTTTCGGTATTCACCTAAAAGCCTCCTGAGGGGATTCCACACAACAAAGCTGAGGAAAGTTGGGAGGTTTTCCCTAGATTGTGTTTCTCGTTCACGACGGACCGGTTCTGGATGGGATGAGTGTCTTTTATAGAGAGTATGTTATAATGAGCTGATAGGAGAGGTGATTTGAATGAGGTATGTGCTTTTATTAAGAGGTATCAATGTTGGAGGAAAAAATAAAGTCGTAATGAGCGAGCTGAAGGAACTATTAAAGAGTGAAGGCTTCAGCGAAGTAGATTCGTATATTAATAGTGGAAATTTATTTTTTACAAGTAGAGAGAGTGTAGAAAAAATTGTTTCGAAAGTTGAGAAATTGTTAGAAAAGAATTATGACTTCTCGATTCCGTTTTCGTTACTTTCAAAAGAAACTTATTTAGAAGAGATTGCGAATCTTCCAGAGTGGTGGAACGAAGACTTTGCTAGAAAAGATATTTTGTTTTATTCTCAGGGGACAAATTCGGATGAGGTCGTTGAATTTGCAAAAAACTCTGGGCTTTATAGTGAAAAAGTACATATCGGAAAGAATGCAGTTTTTTGGGCTAAGATGGACGAAGGGGAATTTTTGAAGACGACTTATCATAAGAAGTTGTTGAAGCAACCTTTTTATAAAACGATTACAATTCGAAACGGTAAGACATTTGATAAAATTGCAGAACTACTGCAAAAAGAACAGTAACGTTTATAGAAGAAAAATGATCTAAAAACAGTAAGTCGATGAATTTACTGTTTTTTTATTTAAAATGAAAGAGAAATCAGTGTGTAAGACAGATATGAAGTAGAAAGAAGTGCCTTTATGACAGGGCTTTTTTATGGTACAATAATTTGTGAATTTGTAGAAAGTAGAGGCGCATTATGGAAATAAAAATTATTGAAACAAGTGATATGCATGGGTATGTATTGCCAACGAATTATACTGAAAGAAACTTGGATTTAGGATTCAGTACCGCAAAGGCTGCGACGGTAATTCAACGATTAAAACAAGAAGCCAAAGGGCCAGTAATCCAAATTGAAAATGGAGACTTTATTCAAGGGTCGCCTTTAAGCTATTATGTACGTAAAAATGATGCAAAAGTAGCTGCAGATTTAACTAAAGTATTAAATTACTTAGGTTACGATTTAGGAATTCTAGGGAACCACGAGTTCAA